>JALYOB010000329.1 GCA_030857085.1 Acidobacteriota bacterium
CGCGCCCGCGGTGCGCTGTTCTGGCACGAGGATGCCGAGGCGATCGAGGCGGTGCGGAAGTTCGTCGACAGCTCCCTGAAGCCGGACGAAACGTTCTTCGATTTCACGAACTCGTGCGTGCTGTACTACCTCTTCGAACGCGACTCTCCGATCCGCGAGTACGAGGTGCCGTTCTACGAGAGCGCGTCCGCGCAACGCGAAGTGATCCGCCGCCTCGAGGCAAACCCAAAAGTGCGCGCCGCGATCGTCCCCCCGACGCCACTGGGCCGCATCTCGATCGACGGCCTGCCGAACTACGAGCGCGCCCCGCTGGTCTATCAATACCTCACCCAGCATTTCCATCCGGCCTTCGAAGAGGCGGATGTGGCGATTTGGGTAAGGAACTAGTGGAGCGGCGGGCTGACGCCCGCCCGCTCCGCCGTCAAGGTACCGGCGGCGTCACCAGCGTCACCTCTTGCGTCTCATTGTTCGTGATGCTGACGAACGCCCAGATGCGAAGGCCGGGGCTGACGGGGCGGATTTCGATCCAGATCGATGACTCGCCTGCTACACCCGGCACCGAGGCCAGCGACGGGATCTCGAGGTAAGGCGTCAAATATTCGGCACCATACGGATACGCGGGTGCCGGCGGCGCCTGCAAGCTGCGCCGCTCGGCGCGCAGGACAACGACGTCGTGATGCTCGGAGTCGTTTTGCAGCGGAGGCATTCGAAGGTAGCGAATCTCGACTTCGCGCGACGGCGCCTCAGGCAACGCGTAGACGCGCAACAGCGCGCGGAAGCGAGGGTCGAGCGGCACATTGAGCAGAGTGAGCGCCCCGGCAGAAAAACGGTCCTCGCGGACGACCGGCACCTCGACCCCTGCCGAAGCCTGGTTGCGCGATATGTCGCGTATCTTCGACTCGATCACCACTTCGTTCGCATGTGTGCCGCGAACATGAACGAGCAGTCCTGTCGGTACGTTCTGGTAGGGGATGAAGAAAGAAGGCTGCTCACCGGCGTAGACGGCGCGGCTCGACATGCACATGACCGGACCACAATCGCCGGGCGTCGGCGCCACCACGACGAACTCCTCTGCACGGCTGTAGAGCCACGTCTCGACGGCCCACCGCGAGCCGTTCGCGCCATCGATCGGCTGCATATAGAACGGCACAAAGAACCGCGTCAGCGGCAGCGGCTCCGCAGCCGTGATCGACGGTCCTGCGACCATCAGGGCCGCCACGATGAAAGCGTTTGGGAAGTTACGGAACACGAGAAATCTCCTTTGTCGCATGCCGCGGCTACTGCATGGTCCCGTTCAGAACGAACAAGGCGAAGTCCTGATTATTCGCACCGCCGCTCTGTCCCGCGACGGCGATGCCGTTCAGGTTTTGTGCGGTGACCAGAAGCGTGAACGTCCGGTTTGCCGTGTTCGTGAAACGCGACGGGTTGATGTTGAGCACTTCGACGTTGTTCCGCACATCATTGACGGGTACGCATCCGGACGGCTGCGACGCAGTACACAGAGTGTGGGTTTTCGACCAACCATTAGCATCGGTGTAGTTCCCGCTGAGGCGATACGGAAATTGATTGAACTCAGCGGTGAGCATCAAGTCGTTCACCATCACTGGAACGGAAGGATTCGCCGGATCTCCGACGGCCGCCTCTTTGTCGGTGTACGCCATCACGATACGCAGCGGCTTGGAGGGATCGGTCACGGTAATCGTGCGCTGGAACGTCTGCCCCATCGTCAGCACGGTGGCCTGATCGTGCCACGCCTTCTGCACCGCCGTCGTCGTTAGAAGATCGTTGAGTGTGATCACGCCGAATCCCTGCGCCTTGCTCGGCCACCCAGCAACAGTGCTCGTCGTTCCCTGCAGATAGGTCTGCAGGCGATCGACACCGCCGGTCACCGAGCGTGCGCCCGCGACCAGCATCGCCTTGTACATGGCTGGTGACGGTACAAAACCGTAGTTTGTCGCATAGTGATACCGGAGCAACGCCACTGCCCCCGCCCCGACCGGCGCGGCGAAAGAAGTGCCGGACGTACCGTGGTACTGAGGCGAAGGGAACGCGGAGGCGAAGCTCGCTTGACCACACCACGTTCCTGCGCCCGGTCGTTGCGTATGCGCGCCGAACGCGAGCGTCGCCGGCGCGAGCAGGTCGGGCTTGAGGCGAGTATCTTTGGTCCCCCGTCGCGATGCATAAGCGACGGTGCCGTAACCCTGCGCGAGACCGCGCAGTGCCGGATTATTTCCACCCGTACCATCGGAGTTACACGCAACGATGCTGTCGCGCGCCGACTCGACGGCGCCGATGCTGATCGTGTTCTTCGCGGTCGCTGGACTCATCACCTCAGTCGACGGCTCGTAGGTCACCTGGCCGTACTGGTCCACTGTCTTCCTCTGGCCGTAATTGCCCGCGGATACTGTGATGGCCAACGGCTTCATGGTTGCACGGTCGGCGTTACGCACACTGATGTCGAGTTCTCTCGCGCGAGTCGTATAAACCCCCGCGGCTGAGCCGGTGTCGTCGTACTCGTTGCTGCTGATGTTCTGGACCGTCGCGGCACAGGAGCTCGTGCTGTCGAGACATACATCCGTGGCCGTGTTGCACATCGATGTTGCTGCGCTCGTGGTCCATTGCGCCACCGTCACGCCCGGCGTGTAGTTGGACGTCAGGATGCGCGTGGAACCGATTCGGATACCCGGAGCCACCCCCAGCCCGTAGTAGAACTGTCCATAGCTGTCAGAGTCTTTGAACCCGAGGCCGGTTGTCGCCACACCGGTGGCGGTGTACGTGACGCCTGCAACCGGATTTCCACCCGCGACCGTCGCGACTACCGTCCCATGACCGGAGTAATCGTAGCGGTAGGGACTTGCAGGATCCTTGAAGTACACGCCGCGCCCTTTGAGATCGGGATGCTCATCCGCCATGTTGCATCCCTGATCGACGCCACTATCCGCGATGTCGATCACGATTCCGCTGTTCGTCAACGCATTCGGAGTAATGAAGCGAGGCGCAGCGGCGAGCCAATCGAGGTAGGTGGTGTTCGCGGCTCCTGGCGTGGTGATCGGCCCCGTCAACGCAAGCGCCTGACGCTCGTCCGAGGCCTCCATCGGAAGCATCGCTTCGACGCCGAGGACGAACGGCTCGTCGAGCAGCGCCGCCGCGGTAGCGGCGTCAGTTCGGACCTGCGCCAACAGTTGGTTGTCATAGCGCGTAAGGGCGATGAAGCCGCCGACGCGGGCTGCAATCCGCGCAATCGCGGCCGCGGTGCGCGGAGTGTCGGCCATCTGGATGTGGAAGAACGTGCCCGCCCCGGGACGCGCCGAAAACTTGTACGCCGGGAGATATGGTCCTACGAATTCGACCCACGGCAGAGGGCCCAGCGTTTCGGCTTCGCGCGCGGTCGCTACGACGAGTACCGCACGTTCGGGTAATCGTTCGACGATCTCGATGCCGCTGTCAGCCAGCAGTTGCTGCCATGCCGGTGCCGCCGGAGCGGCGAACTGCAGAAGAAACAAACCCTCGGCAAAAGGCGAGATGCGTGCCGCCGAGTCAATCTCGAGTGTCCGCCTGGGCGTGGCGCGCAGCGCGCGCCACAACCAGCGCTTTTTCATTTGTCCTCTCCAGCTTCTGCGATCCGGTGAAGCTGTCCGTGAGGACTGAGTGGTCGCACGCCGCTACAGCGCCCCCGGAGGCATCAATATTCCTCCGCCCATCCATCCGTCCGGCGCAAACGCTGCAACGAACTGTCGAGTTGCCCGACTCCCTATAATCCGCGCCGCCATGACCACGATCCCCTTTCCCCGTTTCGCGGCCTTTCTCGCGGAACGCTATCCCTTCGCCGCGCCGGTCGCGATGCGCGCGCTCGATGACGCAGGCGAGCTCGATCTCGAGCGGCTCCGTCAAACCCTCGGCGACTCGCTGCTCGTCGGCGACATCGAGGAAACGACTCCCGGCGTCACCGCAGCGCAACGCATGCAGCAGGCGATCGAGGAAGTGGTCGATGCGTGCGAAGGATTCGTGCGGCGCGAGGAAATCGCCGCCTCGCTCACCCATGACGAGAAGCGCGAAATCCTCCGCGGTATGCTGCTCACCCGCGCGACCGACAATCGCCTCAAACAATTCTTCACCGGCGGCGAAGTCCGCTGGGGCAATGCTTCGTTTCAAGGCAAAGGCTTTCGCTCCCTCGGGCAGGAAGCGATTTACGCGGCCGTCATCCGTCTGCGCCGCGAGCCGTTCGGCGACATCGTCTCCCCCATGATCCGCGACCTCGGCGCCGTGCTCGGGATGCACAACGCGCCCGAAACCGTGCGCATGGTTCTAAGCGCGCAGATGGCCAAAGCCGGCCCGCCGATGAACGGCAAAGACCTGCACGTCGGCGATTGGGAACATGGCGTCTTTCCGGCGATGGCGCCGCTCGGCACGCCCGCGTTGACGATGGCCGGCATTGCGATGGCGTTCAAGCTGCGCAAAGAGCCGCGCGTCGCGGTGTCGTTCGTCGGCGAAGGAACGACCTCCCTCGGCGAATGGCACGAGGCGATCAACGCCTGCGCCGCACGCAAGCTCCCGGCGGTGTTCTGCGTGCAGAACAACCAGACCGCGCTCTCGACTCCGTTCCGCGAGAACTCGGCCGCGCGCGTCTTTGCGGACAAAGGTCTCGGCTACGGCATGCCGTCCATCACCATCGACGGCACGGCACCGGAGGAGATCGCGGCTGCGTTCGCGTGGGCGGCGGAGCGGGCGCGCGAGGGCAAAGGTCCCGCGCTCATCGAGCTCGTCGCAATGCGCATGTGCGGCCATGCCCATCACGACGACATGCTCTACCTCGGCAAGGACCCGCAGACCTCGTGGTCCTATCCCGCCGTCAACGAGCAGGGCTACGCCGATCGCGAGACGTACGAGTTCTGGCGCCACCGCGATCCGATCGCCACGTACGCGGCGAAACTCGAAGCGGATGGCGTGATTGCGGCGGGCGAGCTCGACGCGTGGAAAAAAGAAATCGAAGCGCTGGTCGAAGCGGAAGCGCGCAACGTCATCGACGCGCCGTGGCCCGAAGGCGAGAGCGCGGGCGCGGGCGTGTTCGCCAATGAAGCGCGGCGCAGGCATGTGGAAGTGCTCGACGAAGAAGTGCGCCGGGAACGCTCGCGCAACATCGGATTGCCTGCGGTCGAGGACGCGCCGGCGTTCGATGCGAAAGGAAAGACGTTCCTCGAAGCGGTGATGCTCGGCGTCGGCGATGTGCTGCGCGCCGACGAGCGTGCGTTCGTCTACGGCGAAGACGTCGGCGGCAAGTACGGCAACGCGTTTCTGCTGCTGCGGCCGCTGCTCAAAGATTTCGGCGATCGCATCCTCAACTCCATTCTGTCGGAAGGCGCGACGATCGGCGTTTGCACCGGCGCCGCGCTCGCGGGCATGCGGCCGATCGGCGAGATGCAGTTCAACGACTTCGTTGCCTCCGGCTTCAACGCGCTGGTGAACAACGCCGCGAAGATTCGCTTTCGCTGGGGCGGCGAAATCCCGTTCGTGCTGCGCATGCCGTGGGGCGGGTTGCGCTCCGCCGGACCGTACCACTCGCAGAAC
>JALYOB010000771.1 GCA_030857085.1 Acidobacteriota bacterium
CGACGGCACACCGTCGCGGGCGTTTCGAGTCATTGTGCGGCTCAGTCGGTAAAGACGATTGCTTTGCCCGTGCACGCCTCGCCGGCCGGCGGCGCGAACCCGATGCGCAACTCGTGGCCGCAATGGACGTCCAGTACCGCATCCGCACCTCGCTTCGCCGCGAGCGCGGCCAGACGGCGGAGCGCCAGCTGTTCGGCCGGATTGGCGGACGGATCCCCGGTATTCAGCGGCCGGTTGAGCTTCAATGTGTACGCGCGGCCGGTGAGCTTGCGCAGCACACGATACGGACGCGTCACGTCGGATGACTGGAGGAACGGGATCGACGGCGCGGCCGCGGCCAGAGGCGGCGCGGCGGCAACGGGCGCCGATGCAGCAACCGGCTCTGCGACCGGTGCCACTGCAATCACAGACGCGTCGGCCGGTGCGACAACCGCCGCACGATCGATTTCCGACACAGGCGCCGCTTGTACGGCCGGCAACACCTCGGCAACCGGCACCGCCTCGGCGACAGGCGCGGGATTCGCGACCGGCGCGGCTACGAGAGTCGCGGCAGCCGGCGCGTTCGCCGGCATCGCTGCCACGGGCGCAGGCGCCACGACGTCAACGGTCGTGGTGTCCGAAACGTTCGTCTGCGGCTGAATGGCGGCGGAAAGGATCTGTACCGGCTGCGCGAACAATTGCAGCGTCGCGAACGGCACGCTGAGGACGGCGAACAGCGCCAGCATGCCGAGGAGCGCTTTGACGCCGGCGGCGCGCCGGTTGGTCGATGGCGAGAGAATCGCGAGCATCCGTCCCTCCAGCTGCGAGCGGCGCGACATCGCCAGAAATGCGGCCAGCGGCTCGCGGTGCGGCGTGGCGCGCGCGACCTCGAGCAGATGCGATGCATACTCCGAGGCCCGTGCACCAGCGCGCAATACCACGTCGTCGCACGCACGCTCCCCTTCCATCAATGCGGCGCGGCGCGCAAACCACACCTGCGGCTGAAACCACGCCAGCGCGGTGACGACATTCATCACATAGAGACTGACGTAGTCGAGCCGCTGCAGATGCGCGAGCTCGTGAAGAAACGTGACCCGCAGTTCCTCGTCCGTCCACTGTTCCGCCGCAGACGGCAGCAGCAATGTGCCGCGGCGCACACCCCACACCATCGGCACCGCCACGTCATTGCTGCGCAGCAGGCGCACGCGCGTGGAATCGAGCAGCGCAACGAGGCGCGGCGAGACTTCGTCGGCCTCATTGACGATGCGGCGCAACCGCATTGCAGAGCGGCCGAGGCGCGCGAAGATGACCAGTGCACCGGCGGCCCAGAGGAAGAGCAGCGCGTTGGCCGCATCCCAGTCGTTTTCCTGCTCGACCGCAATCGGCTCGAACGACTGTGCAACTCCGGACGATTGCTGCACAACCACAGGAGGCGTGGTCACTCTGACGCGCCAGTCCGGCCCGAACAGCGCCAGCGCAGGAATGGCGACGAACGCGGCCAATGCGAAGGTCAGCATCAGATGCTTCGTGGCGGCGGAGAGCCATGGCATCGCCTTCACCAGCAACTGCGCAATCGCCAGCACGAGCGACGCCTTGCAGAGCGCCACGATGAGAATCACCTGCGGCGTCGAATCGAGGAGCAGTTCCCGTACGAGTTCCATCAGCGGCCTTCCTTTCTTGCGCGCTCGATCAGTTGCGCGAGCGTTTCCAGTTGTTCGTTGCTCAGCTTCCGGCTCCGCTCGTCCAGCAGCGTCGAAACCACCGCCTCGGGCGAGTCATCGAAGAACGTGGAGAGGAGATGATTCAGCGCCGAACGCCGCGCCTTTTCGCGCGCCACGGTCGGCTTGTAGACGTACCGCGTCCCCTCCTGCTGATGTTTGACGTGTCCCTTCTCCTCGAGGATGCGCAACAGCGTCCGCACCGTCGAGTTGCTCGGTTCGTCGTGCAGCCGCGCGACGAGCTCGCCGGCCGTGAGCTCCCCCTCGCGGTACAGAATGTCCATGATTTCGCGCTCTCGCCGTGACAGCACTTCCTTTTTCTTCATCGGCTTCGCTCCGCTAATTTTTTAACATCTGCTAAGAAATTAACAGCGGCTCCGCGGCGAGTCAAGCGCGAAGTTCTTTCGCGCCGCGACCGTCACAGCGATGACACAATCGCCGGTGCATGACCTGCCCAGTCCCAGCATCCTCGACATGCTCGGCCATTCCTACGGCGTCATGAGCTTCCACGTCGGCCGGTTGCTGGGTCAGGTGGAACGGCCGTGGCGCGATCTCGTGCAG
>JALYOB010000772.1:0-309 GCA_030857085.1 Acidobacteriota bacterium
ACCGCTAAACTCCGCCCCGACGATGCCCTACGCGCTTTCCACTGCCCTCGTATTCGCCGTCTGGATCGCGATCGTCGTGCTCAATGAGCGCGCGCATCTTCTCCGGTGCGATCGCTTTCCGAATGCGTTCGCGAAGTGGTTTGCGTATCTCTGGCTCGGTGCGTTCCTGCTGCTGCTCGCCATCCTCGTCACCGGCGCCGCGCTTGCTCCCGCCACCTCGAAGCAGCTCGAACAGACGCCGTTCTATTCGCTCTTCCTGCTGCACGCGATCCTGGTCGTGTTTCTCATCGGCTGGTGGCTCGCCAGCGG
>JALYOB010000772.1:319-2258 GCA_030857085.1 Acidobacteriota bacterium
CGGACGTCCGCCCCTCCGCGAGTTCCTCAACATCCGCCATGAACGCCCCACCGAAGTCCTCGGCCTCGGCTTGAGCGTTGGCGTCGCCGGCTGGATCATCACCATCTGCACCGCCATGCTCTTCGCGCTGCTGTTGCGCGGCATGGGACTCATCGAAGAACCAACCGCGCCGCCGGCGATGATCGGCTGGATGGCCCGTCTCGCGCTCTGGAAGAAAGCGCTGATCGTGCTCTCAGCGATGACGGTCGAAGAAGCGTTCTTCCGCTCGTTCCTGCAGAAACGCGTCGGCCTCATCGCCTCGACCATCCTCTTCTCGCTCGCGCATTTCACATACGGCAATCCGCTGCTGCTGATCGGCGTCTGCATCGTTTCGCTGATCATCGGCGCGACGTTCTATCGCACGCGCAACGTGCTGCCCGGCGTCATCGCGCACGGCGTCTTCGACGCGATCCAGCTCTTCGTGATCGTGCCGTTCGCGGTGAAGATGATCGGCGGCTAGCGGCGCTACTGCTCGCTGACCACCACGCCGTCGCCTTCGAAGCGGATCTTGAATCCGCCGGCGTTGGTGTTCTCGATCATCACGTTGTCGAGCGACTTGTCGTCAACCACCGTCGGAATGACGTTCCCCGTCCACGCCACCAGCGCGTTCGAGGAAATCGACAGCGGATAGTCGCGCGTCACACGCAGCGTCAGCGGCTCGATGTGCGTGGAGATGGCGAGCGAGCCTTTGCCGAAGATCTTCACGGTGTCGATCTTGTGCTGATACGCGGCGTCGTAGATCGGCTCGACACGATACGTGAGCGAGTCTTCGAGCGCGAGGAGGTTGCTGCCTTCGACGTAGATGAATTCGTCGTTGAGATCGAGGAGGAAGGTCTTCCGCCCTTTCTCGTAAACGAAGATCTTCCCCTGCCCCACTGCTTTCACCAGCGTCTGCGCGGTCGTGCCGAGGAGGCCGGATTCGGCGATGAATTTGAGATTGCCGGAGTAGCTCGAGACCGTGCCGCGCTTGCAATGCACGGAGCGCGCGAAGTTGATCTCGAGGAAGCCGTTCTCGTGCAACGCGAACGTGCGCGACGCGCCTTCGATTTTGCGTCCTACGTCGATGCGTTTCGCTTCGACATGCTGCGGCTCGTCGACCGCATCCTGCAGTTTGCGCGCAGCAGTGACGGCGGCAGTCGACTGCGGCGCTTCGCGCGTCACCGGCGGCACGGGCGTGGCCACGTTGCCGGGCTGGGTGCGCGATTCGAGCGCCTCGAGCGCGACGCGATCGGGCGTGAGCGCGGCGACTTTCTGCGTGTTCCGCACCGGAGGCGCCGTCACCGCCGGAGGTGCGGCAGGCGGTGCAACCGGAGGTGCGGCCGGACGCATCTCCTGCTCGACTTCCTTCACCAGTTTCTCGGCTCCCGCGAACCGCAAATGTTCGAGCGCGAGCGGGTATTTTTTCTTCTGCCGGTAGAGCAGCCCCAGATAGAGGTGCGATTTGGCGTAATTCGGACGGAGGTCGATCGCGCGCCGCAGAAACTGTTCGGCGTCGTCGTGTTTGCCCTGTTTGAAGAGAATCAATCCGAGGTTGGAGTGGAGGATGAAAACGTTGGGATTCTCTCCGATCAATCGCCGGTAGATGACTTCTGCCTCAGGAAATGCGTTGGTTTTGAAGTAAACCAGGCCGAGGAGGTTGAGGACGTCGGCATCCTCCGGCCGCAATCTCTGTGCAGCTTCGAGCTCGCGCCGCGCCTCGGCGTACCGCCCTTCCTGAAATGCCTCGCGGCCCCGGTTGTAATGCAGGAGGAAGACGCCCTGATCGAATGGCGGCGCCACGGCCGGATCGCGCTCAGGCATGCGGGCGGATTGTACTGCGGGTTGGTAGGGGGAACGACGGGAGGCCTCCGGCGGCCGGGGCCGCGGGCCCCGGACCCCGCTTGCAGGCCCAGCCTCCGCG
>JALYOB010000773.1 GCA_030857085.1 Acidobacteriota bacterium
TCGATCTCCACCGCTTTCGCTGGCAGCGCGGAGCAAAGCCCGCGCGCCGCAACGCCGCTACCTTCCGAACCAGTAACTCATCTTGACCATGAAGACGTCCTGCGCCGGGGCGTTGAAACTCTCGCCGACGTCGCGGCGGAAGCGGAACTCGCCGAACGGCTCTTCTTCTTCACGGTTCTCATTCCAGACCACGTACAGCGTCGAGCCGGGACGGAACTCCCAGCGCGCCACCGCATTCGCGCGGATGCTGCGGTAGTTGAAGTTCGGATCGCCGAAACGGAACGCGTTCGCGCCGCCCGGGCCATCCGGATCGACGACGTACGAGGAGCGGCTCGGGTCGTAGGCGATCGAACCGCCGTCGACGCCGTATTCGTGAAAGTCGCGCGAGCGCGGCCGCGCGAGCTCCTTGAAGCGCGTGTAGTTGCCCGCCGAAACGTACGGCTGCAGATAGAGCTGCAGCGAGAAGCGCGAGGTGAACGTCCAGTCGAGACGGGCCGAGAGCTCGAACGTCCGCTGGTCGATCTGCGAAAAAAGATAGCGCGCGTTGTACGTCGCCTTCGCCGTCGGATCGTTTGTACGCGTGACGACGTATTCGTCCATGCGGCGCGACGTGCGATAGCGCGGCGTGAGGCTCAGCGAGACGTTCGTCGCGGGGCGGAAGCGGCCGGTCATCGCGAAGACGTCCGCCCAGCCGCCCGCCTCGTCGCGCAGGATCTCGCTCCATGCATCGAACGAAAGCTTGCGGCGCGTGTCACTGCCGAACTGACCGCCGATCCACTGCTGCCGCGGACGCATGATCGACGGGCCGCCGCGCGTCGCGCGATCGTCGTGCACCGGGAACTCCACGCCGCCCCAGCCGAACGCACGCCAGTAGTTGTTGAACGTGGTGTTGCCGTCGAACCAGACGCCGTTCTGAATCAGATCGCCGTCCCAGTTCCAGTGCTGAAACTTGCCGATCCACGCATTGCGGCGGCGCGTGTTCTTCCACGGATCGGGATTCGAATAGAGCACCACCGCGTGCGTGGCCAGGACGTCGGTGCGCGGCATGTAGCCGACGTCGTTGGTCTCGAATCCGGGCGAATAGGCCATCGTCTGCAGGTTGTATTGCCATCTGCCGGAGTGTTTGACGAAGAACACCCGGCCGCCATACCCATCGAGCGACGTGCGGTTCGGATCGACTTCAACATGCTTGGCGTCGGGCCGCTGGTAGTAGCGGGCGGACGAGCGCTGCGTGCTGAGAATGGATGCGGCACTCCCCTCCACGCGCGTCGCCGACGCGGCCCACTGCAGCACGTACGCGTTGTTGCCGAAGATGCGATAGCCGTCGGTCGAAGCGGCGTAGGCGCTGCTGCGGAGAAGCGGCTCGAGATGTTCGTCGAGCGAGCGATTCACCGCGGTGAATCGAAAGCCTGCGGACGTTTTCGCACCAAAGTCTTTGGCCGCACGGCTGACGAAGTAGTTCGTCCGCGGCTCGACCGAACGGCGGACCGAAGTGCCGTTGAGCAGGAAGCGTCCCTGCTCGTCATCGGTCACCGCGTCGAGCATCGCGATGGTCCAGCCGTTCCCCGTTTTGCCGGTCAGCTTCACGGCGCCGAGGATCGTCGTCTGCGCGGGAGCATCGGTCGCGCGAAGTGCGCCGGTGGCCTGCGGCACGCGGCCGATGCGCCGCGAGTAAAAGAGCATCGGATCGGAGGCGTTGAAGAGGAACGAGTGATTGGCGACGACCGACGGCTCGAACATCGATGAGCCTTCGACGAAGAACGGCCGCCGCTCGGAGTAGAAGAGCTCGAACTGGGTGAGGTTGACGCTCGCCGGATCGACTTCCACTTGTCCAAAGTCGGGATTGACGGTGCCGGTGAGGGTGAGATTGCTCGTCAGCGCGTATTTGAAATCGAGTCCCGCGCTCGCGCTCGAGTCCATCCGATCCGCCGCCTCGGAATCACTGTCGATGCGTGCGGCGGTGTACGGCAGCAGTTCCAGTCCATGTCCGGACCGGATGCCTTCGATGCCGGTGAGATTCGCGAAGCGCGAGACCAAACCGGCCTCTTTTTTCGGCGTGAAAACGAGCCGCGACACTTCGTTGCGGCGCACGATGAGCCGCCCGATGTTGAGGCCCCACGTGTGCGACTCGCGATGCGGAAAGCGAAGCTGTGAGAACGGAATGGCCATCTCGACGATCCAGCCGTCGGCGACGACCTTCGTGGCCGAGGCCCAGACCGCGTCCCATTCCGGATTGCTGGAGGTGTCGTTCGAGAG
>JALYOB010000774.1 GCA_030857085.1 Acidobacteriota bacterium
CGTTTGGGCGGTGTACAGATCGAAGAAGACGAACGTCGTGTCGTGCTCGAGCCAGAGCGGGCGTTCGAGTGCGAAGCGGATCGGCGACTCGCTGAAAAAGTCGAGGCGCGGGAGTGCGCCGTCGTCACTTTCGGTCACCGGCTTGCCGTCCTCCCAGGAGAAACGGAGGACTTTCTCTCCGCGATCGAAGCGGGCGCGGATGCTGGTGAGAAATGCGCCGCGATCGCGGCGGGCGGTGCCGAGCAGGGTCGCCTTGAGGAACTTGCCGTATCTGGCGGCGGCAGTGTTCCAGTCGAACGTCTCGATCACCTTCTGCGCGCGCTCGTTCAGCTTCTTGCGTGCGGCGAGACTGTTCTCGCTGCGCTGCAGCGTGAAGAGATCGATCGCGCTCTGGCCGGTCATGCCGGCGACGAGATGATCGTGCTCGACGCGGATGTCGATCGTCGCGCCGTCGGGGAGCGAATACGTACCGGCGTATGCAGCGAGCGACCGGGGAGTGGACGGAACGACTTTCACCACGTCGACCTGCTCGCCGCGCGCGATGCGATCGACGATCGGAACGACGCCGCGGCGCGGGCTGAGACCGTTGAGACGCGTGTTGCCGAGGAAGGTAAGGAAAAGAGAGTGATCCTCGGCGTGGCGAAAGTCGGCGTTCACGCCCAGCTCCGGCGCATCGCCGCCGTGCATGATCGCGCGGCGGCCATCGTGCGCTTCGACGAACCAGCCGTACGCCTGCGTCTCGCCGTGATCCTCGAAGCGCGGTGTGAAGAGCGTCTGCTGCACCTCGCGCGGCACGATGCGCGCTTCGCGCAGCGCGAGCTCGAAGCGATAGAGATCGCTGGCAGTGGTCAGCAATCCGCCGTTGCCGAGGAGGACCCAGTGTGCGCCGCCGGAGCGGGTGAGGCGGTCGAGCGGCGTGCCGTGATCGACCGGCGGCGTGTACGTGTGCGCAACGCGATGCGCGACGCGCGGGGGCAGCGCGTAACCGGTGTGGCGCATGCCGGCGGGATCGTAGATGCGCTCGTGCATGAACGCCTCGTACGTCTTGCCGCTGACCTTCTCGATGATTGCGGCGAGCAGACTGAATCCGGCGTTCGAATAGTTCCACGCAGCGCCGGGTGCGGAGACGAGCGGCGCGCGAAAGACGTCCGCGACGAGCTGCTCGCGCGAGACCTTGTCGTAATCGCCGCCGGTGAGATCGACCAGGCCGGCCGTGTGCGTCAGCAACTGATGGACCGTGATCGCCCGCTTGTCTTCCGGAACGCCGTCAAAGTACTTCGGCAGCGTATCCGTGTACGCCAGCTTCCCGTCGTGTTCGAGCAGCGCGATGGCCGTGGCGGTGAACGCCTTCGTGATCGAGCCCATGTCGTAGATCGTGTCGGGACGATTCGGAGTGCGATGCGCGGCGTCCGCGAAGCCATAGCCCTTGTGAAGCACGACGCCGTCGCGATCGGCCACGAGCACCGTTCCCGACAATCCGAACGGCACGAGCCGCGTCAGCGTCTCATCGAGCCGCGCGCCGGTCGCCCCGCGCACGACAGCATCGGTCGTACTGCGGCAGGAGCAGAGGAGCAGCGCCAACGCGATCATCAGTCTTCGCATGCACCTTGAGACGCGCGTGCGCGGCGGTTGTTAGAGACGCGTGGGCGGCGCGAAGTGCGCGCGCTTAGTGCCGGAAAGGTGTCTTGCCGTCACCTTGCTAAAATGCGCCGTCATGACTGCGACACACGTCGCGCGCCGGATTTTCGTCGCGACCGTTTGTGCACTGCTGTTTGCTGCTGCTGCCCCGATGGAGGGCGATCCTGTCGCGGTGCGCGTGTCCGTCCGCGCGACCGGAGGCCGTCCTCTCGCAGATGCATATGTTGCGTTCGTCGCACCGGATCGGCCGGAGTGGCGGCCCTCCGCGGAAGTCGTCGCGACCGGCGGAGTCGCGACGGTGCGGATCGCGCCGGGGACGTACAAAGTGTTCGCAGGGGCGCGCGGCTACCAGGACTCGGTTCGTTCGATCAAGGTCGAATCAGCGACCGAAGTCGCCTTCGAACTGCCGCGCAGCGTGCCGCTCACCGGTTTTGTGTACGACGCGGCCGGTCAGCCGATCGCGGGTGCGCGGGTCCAGCACGTGCGGCTCGCAGGCGCGGTGCAGACGTCACGAATGAGCGACCGCGCGCGCAGCTACTTCGCGACGACGTGGACGACCACGACGAACGCCGATGGTCTCTGGACTCTCCCCGGCCGCAGCGACGGCGCCGTTCCC
>JALYOB010000775.1 GCA_030857085.1 Acidobacteriota bacterium
GCCGGGATGCAATCAACGGAAGCTTCACCGCCGCATCCGAAGGCGGCAGAGAACGATCGCTAAGCAGAACGCACGCACCGGGAGGCCTCCGGCGGCCGGGGCCATCGGCCCCGGACCCCGTTTGTTAGCCTAGCCTCCGCGACACTCCGTCGCGAGATACGATGCGGTGTCGCGGAGGCTAGGCCAACCAGCGGGTCCGGGCCCGCGGCCCGGCCGCCGGAGGCCTCCACGTCGTGTCTCACACCGCCGCTGCGACAATCCGCTCGACGTTCGGCACCGTTGCCGCTTCGAGCGGGAACGACGATGCGGCTGGCGCGTCGGGGCCGGTGATGCGCTTCACGGGCGCCTTCAGCGCACTGAACGCCTTCTCCGCAACCACTGCGGCGACTTCGGCGCCGACGCCGCACGGCCCGCCTGCTTCGTGCACGATCACCGCTTTGCCGGTCTTGCGCACCGATGCGAGCACCGTCTCCTCATCCCACGGTTTCAGCGACCGCAGGTCGATCACCTCGGCTGACACGCCGCGTTCCTGCAGTGCGTTCGCGGCTTCGACGCAGGTGTGCACCGTCTTCGCGTACGACACCAGCGTCACGTCCGCACCTTCGCGCACGATTGCGGCCTTGCCGATCGGCACCACGAGATCCCCTTCCGGCACTTCCCCCGGCTGAAACAGCAGACCGATGTCGCTGAAAAACATCACCGGATTCTCGTCGCGGATCGCGCTCTTGAGCAGACCTTTGAAATCCGCGGCATTCGACGGCATCACCACTTTCAAGCCGGGCGTGTGAACGAACCACGCCTCGTTGTTGTGATTGTGCTGCGCGCCGACGCCCCAGCCTGCACCGGTGCGCACCATCGTCACGAGCGGAAACGAAAACTGTCCGCCCGAGAGGAAGCGCAGCTTGCCCGCGCTGTTTACGATCTCGTCCATTGCGAACGTGAGAAACGGCGCGAACAGCAGATCGATCACGGGACGCAATCCGGTCGCTGCGGCGCCGGCGGCGGTGCCGGCGATGATCCCTTCCGCGAGCGGCGTGTTGCGGACGCGCTTCGGTCCGAATTCTTCGACGAGCTTGTAGCCCTTCGTGGCGACACCTTCGCCGAACGTGATGACGCGCGGATCGCGGCGCATTTCTTCGACGAGTGCTTCATTGATCGCCTGTTCCGGAGTCATGGTTGTCGTGGTGGTCATGATGTCCTCTTCTCTTTTCGCGTAAACGTGGTCAGGCGTAGACGTCGGTCGTGAGCTCGTCGAAGCTTGGATACGGCGAGGCGATCGCGAATGCGGCTGCCTCTTCGATGCGTTGCGCGACGCGCGCTTTCATCGCGTCGAGCTCGCGCGGATCGATGGCGTCGTTGCCGACGAGACGCGCTTCGAGCGTCGTGATCGGATCCTTCAGCTTCCAGGCGGCGAGCTCGTTTTTGTCGACGTAGAACTGATCGTCCGGCTCCATGTGTCCGCGCTGGCGGTAGGTGTACGTCTCGAGCAGATACGGCTTGCGCTGTCTGCGCACGTAGTCGACGGCGAACTTTGCCGCGTCATGCACCGCTTCGACGTCGTTGCCGTCGACCGTGCGGGCGGCGACGCGATACGGCTTCGCGAAATCGCTGACGTGATCGGCGAGCATCGTCTCTTTGCGATGCACGTACGCCTGCCACTGATTGTTCTCGCAGACGAACAGCACCGGCAGTTCCCACACGGCGGCGAGGTTCATCGCCTCGTGGAAGATGCCTTCGGTTGCCGCGCCGTCGCCGAAGAAAACCACTGCGATCGCGTCGGTCTCTTTCATCGAGAGTGACAAACCGACGCCCGTTGCCAGCGACAGCTCGCCGCCGACGATGGTCGACGTCAGCACGACGCCGAGCTCTTTGGCCGAGATGTGCAGGCTGCCGCTTTTGCCTTTGCAGTAGCCGGTGCTCTTGCCCATGATCTCGGCGAAAAGGCGTCCCGGATCGGCGCCGCGCGCGAGCAGATGGCCGGCGCTGCGGTGGTTGGTGAGAATCAGATCGTCTTTGCCGAGGGCGCGGATGACGCCGACGGAGGAAGCTTCCTGCCCGACGGAGGTGCACATGTTCGGCGACTGCCCCGCCGCCCGCAGCGCGGCCGACTTTTCCTCAAAGCCGCGAATCAGCAGCATCGTCTCCAGCGCCTCGGCTACTTCACGATCCAGAATGGTTTCGGTTGTCGTCACTTCGGAATCTCCTTTCGACCCGCGCAATGTAGGCGCCGGAGATGAGGTGCGGTTCCTAAGTG
>JALYOB010000330.1 GCA_030857085.1 Acidobacteriota bacterium
CGACCGGGGGGCCTCCGGCGGCCGGGGCCGCGGGCCCCGGACCCCGCTTGCAGGCCAAGCCTCCGCGACACAGCCTGTTGGATTCGCACGTGTGTCGCGGAGGCTTGGCCTGCAGACGGGGTCCGGGGCCGTGCCCCCGGCCGCCGGAGGCCCCTCGTCGTCCCCTCAGCGCGTGAACTAGAATCGCGCGCCATGGCTAACGAGATTGACGCGCTCCTGCAGGAGAACCGCGAGTTTCCGCCGTCCGACGCATTCCGCCGCAACGCGAACATCAACGACGCCGCCATCTGGTCCAAAGCCGATGCCGATCGTGAGGCGTATTGGGCCGGGTGGGCGGAGGAGCTCGACTGGCAGACGAAGTGGGATCGCGTGCTCGAGTGGAATCCGCCGTATGCGAAATGGTTCGTCGGCGGGAAACTCAACGCGTCGTACAACTGCCTCGATCGTCATCTCGAAAAACGCGGCGAGAAAGTCGCGCTCATTTGGGAAGGCGAGCCGGGTGAGATTCGCCGCGTCACCTATCGCGAGCTGCACGCCGAAGTCTCGAAGTTTGCCAACGTCCTCCGCTCCCTCGGCATCGAGAGCGGCGATCGCGTGGCGATCTACATGCCGATGATCGTGGAAGCGGTCGTGGCGATGCTCGCGTGCGCGCGCATCGGCGCCGTGCATTCCGTCGTCTTCGGCGGCTTCTCCGCCGATGCATTGAAAGATCGCATTCAGGATCAGCAGGCGAAGCTCGTCATCACCGCTACCAGCGGGCATCGCCGCGGCACCGTGGTGCCGCTCAAGAAGACGACCGATACCGCTGTTGCCGAATGCCCGACCATCCAGAACGTGATCGTCGTCCGCCGCCGCGAGGAAGACGACGTGACGATGCATGGTGTGCGCGACCTCTGGTACGAGG
Source organism: Acidobacteriota bacterium (assembly GCA_030857085.1). Lineage (GTDB taxonomy): Bacteria > Acidobacteriota > Thermoanaerobaculia > Gp7-AA8 > Gp7-AA8 > QHVT01. Next base: position 905 of record JALYOB010000330.1, read on the forward strand.
AGCTGATGCGCAACGCCGAGGCGCAGTCGGATCCGGTGTGGGTCGACTCCGAGCACCTCCTCTACATCCTCTACACCTCCGGAAGTACGGGCAAACCGAAGGGCATCGTCCACACCACCGGCGGCTATCTCACCGGTTGTTACGCCACGTGCAAATGGGTCTTCGATCTGAAAGAGGAGGACGTTTACTGGTGCACGGCCGACATCGGCTGGGTGACCGGACACTCGTACGTCGTGTACGGACCGCTCGCCGCGGGGGCGACGGTGATGATGTACGAAGGTGCGCCCGACTTCCCGAAACAGGATCGTTTCTGGGACATCATCGAGCGTCACAAAGTCACGATTTTCTACACAGCGCCGACGGCGATTCGCGCGTTCATGAAGTGGGGCAGCGAGCTGCCGAAGCGGCACGACATGTCCTCGCTCCGCCTCCTGGGGTCGGTCGGTGAGCCGATCAATCCCGAGGCGTGGATCTGGTATCACGAGAACATCGGGGGCGGACGTTGTCCGGTTGTTGATACGTGGTGGCAGACCGAAACCGGCGCGATCATGATCACGCCGCTGCCGGGACTCGTGCCGACCAAGCCCGGCTCGGCGACCAAACAATTTCCGGGCATCGACGCGCAAATCCTCGATCAGCGCGGACAGCCGGTGGAAGTCGGCGGCGGCTATCTCGCCATCACCTCGCCATGGCCTTCGATGCTGCGCGGCATCTGGGGCGATCCCGATCGTTACGTGCAGCAGTACTGGTCGAAATGGCCGGGCATCTACTTCACGGGTGACGGCGCGCGCCGCGATCAGGACGGCTATTTCTGGTTGTTAGGCCGCGTCGACGACGTGATCAACGTGGCGGGCCATCGCATCGGCACGATGGAAGTGGAGTCGGCGCTGGTCGATCATCAGGCGGTGGCCGAGGCGGCGTGCGTCGGCATTCATCACGACATCAAAGGAACGGCCATCGCCGCATTCGTGATCGTGAAGGAATCGCATCGCAGCCACGCGACCGACGATCCGGCGAAATTCGAGCAGGAGCTGAAAGCGCACGTGGCCGAGAAAATCGGCGCGATCGCGAAGCCGGAGAAGATTCTCGTCACCGCCGACCTGCCGAAAACGCGCTCCGGCAAGATCATGCGCCGCCTCCTGCGCGACGTCGCCGAAGGCCGCGCCCTCGGCGACGTCACCACGCTCGCCGATCCGAGTGTCGTCGCGACGCTGAAGGAAAAGTACGAGGAAGAAAGCTAGAAGCAGTACCTCGGAGTACCTCGGTACCTCGGAGTACCTCGGCCTATCGGCTACGTCACTCCGAGGTACGCCGAGGTACTCCGAGGTACTCCGAGGTACTGATGGACAAAGTCGCATTGATCACAGGCGGCTCGCGCGGCATCGGCCGCGTCACGGCGATGCGGCTGCTGCTCGACGGGTGGAAGGTCGCGTTCACGTATGGGCAGTCGAAGGACGCGGCGCTTGCGTTTGAGAATGAGTCGAAAGGGAACGCGATTGCGTTTGCGGCCGACGTGCGCGATGCGGATGCGAATCGGCGCGTGGCGGAGGAAGTGGCGTCGCGCTTCGGCGCGATCGACGCGCTGGTCAACAACGCCGGCGTGCGTCGCGACGCGCTGCTCTACAACATGAGCGGCGAGCAGTGGAGCGAAGTGCTCGACACGAATCTCAACGGCGCCTGGTGGATGACCAAGGCGGTCCTGCCGGCGATGATGCAGCAGCGCCGCGGCGCGATCGTGAACGTCGCCTCGCTCTCCGGATTGCACGGCGTGGTCGGGCAGACGAACTACTCGGCCGCGAAAGGGGCGCTGATCGCGATGACCCGCTCGCTCTCGCGCGAAGTCGCGCGCAGCGGCATTCGGGTGAACTGCGTCGCGCCGGGGCTCGTCGATACCGACATGATCGCGGAGCTCGAACCCGAGGTGAAACGCGAAATGATTCGCCAGATCCCGATGCGTCGCGCCATCCGCGCCGACGAAGTCGCCGCCGCCATCGCCTTCCTCCTTTCCGACGACGCCAGCGGAATTACGGGACAGGTGCTGGCGATTGATGGAGGCGCTTCGGCGTAGACGCGCGCTACCGCGCGCGCGTTGTCGGTCATCGGTTCGCGGTTGTCGGTTCAACAGCGACTCCACCGAGAACCGACAACCGAGAACCGACAACCACCATGTATTTCTCCATCGTCATCCCCACCTACAACCGGCTCGACATGCTCCTCCGCGTGCTCGATGCGCTCGAGGCGCAGGTCGATGCGCCGGCGTCCGAGGTCATCGTCATCAACGACGGCTCGCGCGATGCCACGCACGAAACGCTCTCGGAGCGCAGCGGGATCACGTTCCGGACGCAGGAGAATGCGGGGCCGGGGCGTGCGCGCAATCATGGCGTGTCGCTCGCGAAAGGAAAGTTCGTCGTCTTCATTGGCGATGACACGGTTCCGGAGCCGCACTTTCTCGCCGAGCACGCGCGCATTCACCGCGACTCCAACGACGATCCGATGCTCGCCTGCCTCGGATACACCGGCTGGCCGCGGACCGAACGCGTCACCGCGTTCATGGACTACATCAACGACTACGGCCTGCAGTTCGGCTACAAGCTGATCCAGCACGACGCCGTCGTGCCCTTCAACTTTTTCTACACCTCGAATATCTCGCTCGACCGCCAACTGCTGACCGCACAGCCGTTCGACACCACCTTTCCTTCTGCTGCATGGGAAGACATCGAGCTCGCGTATCGCCTCGACGCGAAGGGCTTGAAGATCCGCTACAACGAGCGGGCGGTGACGCGGCACTACCATCAGATGACCGTGGAATCGTTCGCGCGGCGCCAGTACACGGTTGGGAAATCGGGCGCGATCTTTTACCAGAAGCATCCGGAGCTCGGGCACTTCCTCGGCGTCCACGAGCTCGAAACGCGCACGCTCGCGGACGAGGCGCGGCTCGACAGACTGCGCCGCAAGGCGCAGCTCGGCGAGCGCTTTCGCCTCTTCGCGCGGCCGCATGTTTTCGAGACGCTGATGCGCGAGCACTATCTGCGCGGTCTCCGCGACGGGTTGCGCGGGTAGAATCCGCCGCGCGTGTTCATCACCTTCGAAGGCATCGAGGGCTCCGGCAAGTCGACGCAGCAGCAGCGGCTCGCCGCATACCTGCGCGAGCGCGGACGCACCGTCGTCACGACGAAAGAACCGGGCGGAACGCCGCTCGCCGATCAGATCCGCGCGATCCTCCTCGACAGCGCGTCGGTCGTCGATCCGATCGCGGAAGTGTTTCTGTTTGCCGCCTCGCGCCGGCAACATACGACCGAAGTGATCGAGCCGGCGCTCGGCCGCGGCGAGGTGGTTTTGTGCGATCGATATGCGGACTCGACGCTTGCGTATCAGGGCTTCGGACGGCTCATCGAGCTCGATCGGTTGCGCGTGCTCAATGACTGGGCAACCGATGCGCTCAAGCCGCACGTGACGTTGCTGTTCGATTTGCCCGAAGAAGTCGGACTGCGCCGCGCACGCTCGCGCAATGCAACCGCAACGCAGGATGAAGGACGCTTCGAAGCGGAAGACCTCCGCTTCCATCGCCGCGTGCGCGAAGGCTACAAATCGCTCGCGTTTGCGGAGCCGAAACGCTTCGCGACCGTGGACGCGGACGGCAGCGTCGACGACGTGTTCACGCGCATGCTCGACGTGCTGCGCACACGCGCGCCACAACTGATCTCATGACCACGACCTCGCTCCTTCTCGACACCGCGCGCCGCGGCGAACTGCATCACGCGATCATCCTGCATGGTCCGTCGTCGCCTCTCTTGCGCGATATCGCGGTCCGCATCGCGAAAACGCTCAATTGCCTGAACGCATCGACCAGCGACGACTGCGCGTCATGTCAGCGCATCGACCGCCGCACGCATCCCGACATTCACTTCATCGAAGCGGCGGCGGACAAGAAGCTGATCTCGATCGAGCAGATTCGCGAGATCGTCTCCGACGCCTCGCTCCGTCCTTACGAAGGCCGCAACAAGGTCTTCATCATCGATCCCGCTGATGGCCTCAGCGTCTCCGGCTCGAACTCGCTGCTCAAGACGCTCGAGGAGCCGTCGCGCGACACGACGTTTCTGCTCATCACCCGCTCGCCCGACCTGCTCCTGCCGACGGTGCGCTCGCGGTCGCAGCAGATTTACGTCGGCGACACCACGCGCACGCTGACCGGCCCGAAAGAATCGACGCGCATCCGCCAGGTTGCGCTGCTCGAAAACGGCGACGATCTCGGCGCGAGCATGATTGAGCTGCTGCATCGCTTCGCCACGCGCGGCGAGACCGCGGCGCTGCTCGCGCTCGCAGCGGTCGTGTTCAGCCACGATGAAGTCAAAGACGCGATCGCGCTCCTCGGCTCGATCTTCTGCGACATCGTCGCGCTGGATCCGAAAGAGTCGCTGAACCCGAAGAAACTCGGCGAGATCCGCGAGCACATCCCGCGCGAGAAACTCCTCGCCGCGGCCGATCAGGCAATGGCCGCGATTCGCTGGCTGAACGTGAACGCGGACACGCGCCTGCTGGCCGAGATGATCGTGGCGGAACTGGTTTAGGAGTGCGGTGGCGGAGCCACCGCTTTGGAGTGCGGCGACGCCAGTCGCCGCTTTGACTCGCCTCGCGACGACGGAGCCAAAGCGG
>JALYOB010000776.1 GCA_030857085.1 Acidobacteriota bacterium
GGCCAAGCCTCCGCGACACTGTGTCGCGGAGGCTTGGCCTGCAGACGGGGTCCGGGGGCCGTGCCCCCGGCCGCCGGAGGCCTCTCGTCGTCCCTACACCTCGCCCACAGCCGACCGCACGTCGGCGATCAGCATGTCGATGCGATCGCGATGCGTGCGGTGCGAGACGATGCAGATGCGGATCACGAACTTGCCGTCGAGCGTGGTGGGCGTGAGCATCACCCGCTTCTTTGCGTTGATGCGGTCGAGCAGTTCGCGATTGAGCGCGTTGAGATCGGCGCCTTCGCGGACGAGGCGGAACGCGGCAATCGTCAGCTGCGGCTCGGCCACGATCTCAATGCCTTCAATGCTGCGCAAGGCGTCCACAGCGTACGTTGTGAGATCGAGTTTCTCGTCGAGCTGCTCGCGGAACGGGGTGATGCCGAACATCTTCAGAGGCAGCCAGACGCGGAGGCCGCGAAAGTCGCGGGAGAGCTCGGGGGAGATTTCGCAAAAGTCGACCAGCTCATCTTCCTGTTGCATCTTCGGCAAGTACTCGGCGTGCAGCGAGTGCGCGCGGTGCAGCGTGCGCGCGTCGCGCACGAGCACGGCGCCGGTGCCGAACGGCAGGAAGAGCGTCTTGTGCGGATCGAGGATCACCGAGTCCGCCTGCTCGATTCCGCGCAACGTCGCGCGTCCGCGATCGGTCAGCGCGAAGAGTGCGCCGTACGCGCCGTCGACGTGAAACCAGAGATTCTCGCGCCGTGCGATGCGCGCGAGCGCTTCGAGATCATCGACGGCGCCAGTGCCGGTCGTGCCCGCGCTGCCCGCGATGAGAAACGGTGTGAAGCCATTCGCACGATCGCGCGCGATTGCTTCTTCGAGCGCCTCGACGCGAATGCGAAACGTCGCGTCGACCGGCAGCTCGCGCACGTTCGCATACGGAAAGCCGGCGAGATTCGCGGCCTTCTGGAAGGAGTGATGGATCTGCTCGGAGCAGTAGAGCGTGCCCCGCAGAAAGTCGTCTGGCAGCATCGCCTTCCGCGCGGCGACGATGCTCGTAAAGTTCGCAAGCGAACCGCCGCTGGTCAGCACGCCACCGGAACCGCGCGGCAGACCGATGATCTCGCAGAACCAGCGCACGACATTGGATTCGAGCTGCACCAGCGCCGGCGCGGCCGCGCAGACGCCCACGTAACGATTGACCGCATCGGCAATTAGATCGGCCACGGCGGAGTGAAAGAGCCCGCCGCCCGGCACATACGCGAGATACCCCGGCCCGGCCGCATTGAACGAGCGCGGAATCGCCTCGTTGAACAGGAAATCGAGCAGCGACTCATACGCCTCACCGCGCTGCGGCAGCGGCTCAATGAGCGTGCGCGCGTACTCGGTCGCACCTTCCACGTTCATCGCGGGCTGCGTGGGAAGCGACTCGACATGGGCGACGATGCGCTCCATCGCGGCGTCGACGAGGGAGCGCATTTGGGACGAATTCGGTTCGAGCGGATAAGTCATGGATTCTCGAGTCAACCCGTTGCCCGTTGCCTGTTACCGCGACAATGTCGCCCGAGCGACAGGCTGCGCGGCAACTGGCAACCGGGAACAGGTCAACACTTACCAGATCGCGCACCTCTTCTCCGCCGTCCGCACCATCTTCGAGCTCGCGACGCAGTTCCATGCATCCGCGAACTCGGGCATGTTGGAGGTGGTGAGGTTCACGCGGGCGGGGCCGGGGGCGTGGGGGTCGGTGAGAGCGCGGCGGCGGCCTTCTTCGGCGGCCATGTTCTGGCCCCACACCTGCGCAAATCCGAGGAAGAAGCGCTGCTCGGGAGTGAACCCGTCGATGACCGTGCGCGGCTTGTTCGTGAGCGACTTGCGATAGGCGCGCAGGGCGATCGTGGCGCCGCCGAGATCGGCGATCGCCTCGCCGGTCACGAGCTCGCCCTGCAGATTGAGGTTGTCCTCGACGCGCCACTCGCCGTACTGACGGGCAATGCACTCGGCGCGGGCGTGGAAGTTCTGCAGATCCTGATCGGTCCACCAGTTGCGCAGGTTGCCCTGCGGATCGAACTTCGCTCCCTGATCGTCGAAGCCGTGCGTCATCTCGTGGCCGATCACCGTGCCGATGCCGCCGTAGTTGTACGCGTCGTCCGCGTTCGGGTCATAGAACGGCGGCTGCAGGATGCCGGCGGGAAAGGTGATGTTGTTGCGGGTCGGGCTGTAGCTCGCGTTGACCGTGGCGGGCGTGAAGCCGCCCCACTCGTTCGGAT
>JALYOB010000777.1 GCA_030857085.1 Acidobacteriota bacterium
GGCTTGGCCTGCAAGCGGGGTCCGGGGCCCGCGGCCCCGGCCGCCGGAGGCCCCCCGTCGTCATCCGCTAGAATCGCCGCAGTGGCCAAAGAAGACGATCGCGCGAGAGAAGAATTCACCAGTGAAGCCGAAGAGCTGCTCGACACGCTCTCGCGCGATCTCGTCGACTTCGAGTCGCAGGGACAGAACGTCCGTCCGGAGCTGGTCAACAAAATCTTCCGCGAGGTCCACTCCCTCAAAGGTCTCGCCGGCATGCTCGGCTTCGGCGACATCTCCGAGCTCTCGCACAGCCTCGAAGACATGCTCGACAAGCTGCGCATGGGAAAGATCGAGATCTCGAAAGACCTCATCGATCTGCTCTACGACTCCGTCGACTCCCTGAACCGCCTCGTCATCGCCATCAACGATCCCTCGCTCGCGGGGCTGGTCGACATGACCGCGCTGACGAGCCGCATCCACGCCATCATCACCAGACAGCCGGTGCGCGCGGCGGAAGATCCGTTCGCCGAACTGACGCTCGACGAGCAGACCAAAAAATCGCTCACCGAATACGAAGAGCATCGCCTCCTCGAAAACGTGCGCGCGGGGAAACACATCCTCTCGCTCGAAGTCACGTTCGACTTCTCCGACTTCGACGAGCGTCTGCGTGCATTGACCTCCACGCTCAGCGAGGCAGGCGAGGTGATCTCGACCTTGCCCGCCATTCCGAGCGGCAACGTGAACGGCATCGCCTTTCGCCTGCTCTACGGCTCGACGCTCAACGATGCGGCCGTGCAGGTGCTTGCACCCGAGGCGACCGTTTCGTCGCTACGGAAAGCGGCGATGCCGGCGGTTGCGGGACCGGCCGACATCACCGTTGCTCCGGCCGAACCGTTCGCGCCCGAAGAAGAGTTGTCGCTGCGATCGCTCTCGCAGACCGTGCGCGTCGACATCAGCAAACTCGATCATGTGATGAACATCGTCGGGGAGCTGATCATCGAGAAAACGCAGCTCGAGTCGCTCACGCGTGCGGTGTCGCAGGGCGGCACGGCGCAGCAGGCGCGGCTCACGTCGCACGAGCTCGGAAAGATCTCCCGCAACCTCGATCGCAAGCTCAACGAACTGCAGAAGTCGGTCATCGAGATCCGCATGGTGCCGGTGGGGCAGATCTACTCGAAGCTCTCCCGCACGGTGCGCAAGACCGCGCGCGAACTGAACAAAGAGATCGAGCTGATCCTGCGCGGCGAAGACACGGAGCTCGACAAGATGATGGTCGAGGAGCTCACCGATCCGCTGATGCACATCATCCGCAACGCGCTCGATCACGGCATCGAGCCGGCGGACGAGCGCCGCGCAGCCGGAAAGAATCCGGTCGGCCGCATCACGCTGAATGCGTATCAGCAAGGCAACTCGGTCGTGCTCGACGTGACCGACGACGGACGCGGCATCGATCCCGAGCGCATCCGCCGCGTGGCCGTGAGCCGCGGTCTCGTCGGCGACAAGGAAGTGGTCGATCCGCAGCGCGCGCACGAGCTGATGTTCACCGCCGGCTTTTCCACGGCCGCGGAAGTGAGCGAGATCTCCGGACGCGGCGTTGGCCTCGATGTGGTGAAGAAGAACATTCAGGATCTCAAGGGCACCATCGACGTCATCACCCGCATCGGCGAGGGGACGACGTTCCGCATCTCGCTTCCCATCACGCTCGCGATCATTCAGGCGCTGATCGTCGAAGCAGGCCGCGACAAGTTCGCGATCCCGCTCACCTCCGTCGAAGAATCGCTGCGCATTTACGCGCGCGACATCCGCACGGTCGAACGCAAAGAGGTGTTCACGCTCCGCGATTTCACGCTGCCGCTGCTCCGTCTCGCGGACGCATTCGGCCTCGACGACGATCACGATCACGGGCCGGACACGAAGTGGTTCATCGTGGTCACGCGCGCCGGTGAGAAGAAGGTCGGCCTGCTGGTCAACGCGCTGGTGCGGCAGCAGGAAGTGGTCATCAAGTCGATCGGCGAGCGGCTCAAGACGATCCCCGGCATCGCCGGCGCGACGGAGATCGGCGAGAGCGAGATCGTGCTGGTCGTCGACGTCGGCTCGCTCATCGACCAGTTCGGCGGCCGCGCGCGGGATGTTCGCGCTGCGGTTGCGCACTAGGGGACGACGAGAGGCCTCCGGCGGCCGGGCCACGGGCCCGGACCCGTCTGGCAGGCCAAGCCTCCGCGACATACGTCGTTGATTTCGCACGAGTGTCGCGGAGGCTAGGCCTGCC
>JALYOB010000331.1 GCA_030857085.1 Acidobacteriota bacterium
CACGGGGAACACCACGCCGGGAACCGACCGCATGCTCGTCCTCGAGCTCGATCGCGCTGTCGATGCGACCATCGCGACTCGGCTGATCCAAATCATCGTTCAGGACGACGACGGCACGGGCATCAGCGCCGACGAAGCGGAGGTGACGGAGGCCGCCGGCGCTATGGCGAAGGTGCGGGTGCGTCTGGATGCACCCTCGGCGCAGCCGGTGTCGGTGAACTTCCGCGCCGACGGTCAGGGCTACGCGAGCGCGTCGGACTACGAGCCGGCGAGTGGCACCCTCACGTTTGCACCCGGAGAGACGGAGAAGTTCGTCACGGTCACCATTCGCCAGGACGCGATTCCCGAGGCCGATGAGGTCATCCGCCTCACGTTGAGCAATCCCGTCCCGTCGACGATGGCGATTCACGGCAGCGGACGAATCACGGTTCATGATGATGGAGACAAAGTGTCCGCCATCACCTTCGACGGTGACACCGAGGCCGCGGAGGGCGACCCCGCCGTCTTCGGGCTGATGTCCACCCCACGCGTCGAGAAAGACGTCCGCCTCGGCGTCCGGCTGGTCCCGGGCACCGCGAAGCCGCGGGAAGACTACGCGTCCGACTTCGATCGGTACGAGACTACGGCGGGAGTACGGTTCGGTGCCACCGGCAGCAGCTCCACCTTCAGCAGTGCATTCCTCGTCCTCTACACGTTCGCCGACTCGGAGGTGGAACCCGATGAGACGGTGTCGGTCGAACTGTTCAACTTCGATGATCCGTCGCATGTGCTCGGGAGCAGGACGCTCGTGATCAAAGACACGACGCATCTCGACCCGGTGCTTCGCGTCAGCAATACCACCGTGGTCGAAGGCTCGACGGCGACTTTCCAGGTCAGCATCGCGCAGTCGGCGGCGTATCCGATCTCGTTCTACGTCACGACCGTCGGCGACACGGCAGACGAAGGAGCGGATTTCACGCGGGTCGCAAACGTCTACAACATTCCGAAGGGTGAGCGGCGGGTGACGGTGGATGTAAAGACGATCGGCGACGGCCTCGCCGAGGGCGACGAAACGTTCTCGATCCGACTGTCGCAGCCTTACAACGCGCGAATCGATGACGCGATCGGGCGAGCGACCATCGTCGATGACGACACGCCGATGCCCGCGTTTACAGCAGCAAATGTCGCGGTGCGTGAATCCGAAACTACGGCTCGATTCGTCGTGGAGCTCGCAACGCCTGCAACGCAGCGCGTCACGCTCACCTACGCGACGGCCAACGGTACAGCAACCAGCGGCGACGACTACGTTGCCGCCGGCGGCACGCTCGTGTTCGAGGCGGGTGAAACGACGAAGACGATCGACGTGACGTTGATCAACGACACGCTGACCGAATCGGCAGAGACGTTCTCGCTGCGCATCGGCGCGGCCGCGGAAGCGGTCTGCACGATCACCGACGATGACGGCAAGTCCACGCGCAAACGATCCGTACGTCACTGACGTACGGATCAATCCCGCGCCGCGGCCTCGGGCACGCTGATGCCGAGGAGAGCGCGCGCGGTTTCTTCGGCGCGTGGCAGGCCGGCGTCGATGGTGGCGATGGCGAGGTCGCGCGCTTTCTCCATGAGGTCGTAGTCGCGGAGGATGTGGCCCATGCGGAAACGCATCGCGCCCGATTGACGCGTGCCGAGGAACTCGCCGGGGCCGCGGATCTGCAGGTCGTGCTCGGCGACTTCGAAGCCGTCGCGCGAACGCTCGAACATCGCCAGTCGATCCTTCGTCTCGCCCGATGCGCGATCTTCGCGCAGCAGGATGCAGTACGACTTTCGCTCGCCGCGTCCGACGCGGCCGCGCAGCTGATGAAGCTGGGAGAGGCCGAAGCGATCGGCGTCGACGATGAGCATGATCGAGGCGTTCGGAACGTCGATGCCCACTTCGATCACCGTCGTCGCGACGAGGATGTCGACCTCTCCGCGCTTGAAGCGCTGCATCGTCTCTTCTTTTTCGTCCGCTTTCATGCGGCCGTGCAGCATGGCCACGCGACGATTTGGAAAGCGCTTCTGCGTCGACTCGAATCCCTGCGAGAGCGGCTTGAGATTCAGCTTCTCCGACTCTTCGATGATTGGATAGACGATGAATGCCTGCGCGCCGACGCCGATCTGCTCGTCGATGAAGTCATAGACGCGCTCGACCTCAGATGAAGCGCGTACGGCGGTCTTGATGCGCTGGCGTCCGGGCGGCAGTTCGTCGATGACCGAGAGCTCGAGATCGCCGTAGATCGCGAGGGCGAGCGAGCGCGGAATGGGCGTGGCGGTCATCACGAGGATGTCCGGCATCTCGCCTTTTGCGAAGAGTTTCTGCCGCTGCTCGACGCCGAAGCGATGCTGCTCGTCGACGATCGCAAGGCCGAGGGATTTGAATTGGACTTTTTCTTCCAGGAGGGCGTGCGTGCCGACGACGAGCTGGATGTAGCCGTCGCGCAGGCCGGCGATGAGCGTGCGCCGCTCGCCTGCGGCCATCGAGCCGGTGGCGCGGGCCATCACGACCGACTGGTCAACTAGTTGACGAATGCGCTGAAAGTGCTGCTCGACGAGGATCTCGGTCGGCGCGAGCAGCGCAACCTGATGGCCGTTGCGGATCATGAGGATCGCTGCAATCAGCGCCACGATGGTCTTGCCGCTGCCGACGTCCCCCTGCAGCAGGCGGTACATCGGGCGTTCGTTGCGCAGGTCGTCCGCGATTTCGCGTAGCACACGTTTCTGTGCACGTGTGAGGCGGAACGGCAGGATGCGTTTGACCTCTTCGCGCAGCTCGTCGCCGATGGTGATGCGGCGCGATTTCTTCTGCGTCTCTTCGTTCGCCCTCCGGACGCGCAGCGCGAGCTGAAAGGTGAAGAACTCCTGCAGGATCACGCGCAGGTGCGCGGGCGAGCGCTGCGCGAGGAACTCGGGCGTGAGCTCCTCCGGATGATGGAGTGTGCGCAACGCAGCGGGGAGATCGATCACGCCGAGCGTTTCGCGCAGATCTTCAGGGAGTGGATCGTCGAGCTGCGGGAGCGCCTCGAGCGCGGTCTCGACGATGCGGCGGAGCGCCTTGACGGGGATGTTGCCGACCTTCGAGTAGATCGGAACGATCGCGCCCTCTTCCTCTTCTTCTCCCTCGAACTTTTCCCAGTCGGGGCTCTCGATGCTGAGGGCGCGATAGCCGGTGGCGCGCGGCGCGCCGAAGACGGCCAGCCGGTCGCCCTGCTTGATCTGATCGGCGAGAAAGGCCTGGTTGAACCAGATCAGCTTCACCGAACCCGTGCCGTCGTCGAGGATCGCTTCGAAGAGGCGCATCCGCTTGAAGCGGGTGATGCTGGCGCGCGCGGAGACGACCCGCCCCCGCAGCAGTACGGGCACGTCGATCGAGCGGCCGAGATCGGCGATGCGGGCGGGATGGCGCCGGTCTTCGTAGCGAAGGGGAAAGAAGTAGAGGAGATCGCGAACGGTCGCGATCCCCGCCGACCGCAGCAACTCCGCACGTCCGGTACCGACGCCTTTGACGAACTGGATCTCGGTGTCGGGAGTGAGCGGCGGCACGGCTTTATTGTCGGCGAAGGTGGGGCGGGAGGGGGATTGTCTACGATGGTTGTCCGTTGCCCGTTATCCGTTCAGGGTGAGGTGACATCGAACGGACAACGGACAACGAACCAACGGACAACCATCCCAGCCGCCTCAATCAAACACCGTCTTCATCGAGATCAACCCGATCTTCACCAGGTCGCCGTTGTGGATGGTGACGGGGACGCCGGTGGGGATGCGCTGGTCGTTGACGTAGGTGCCGTTGACGGTGCCGACTTCTTCGAGCACGTGGTAGTCGTCGCCGGTCTTGATGATCTTGGCGTGGCGGCGGGAGACGGAGCGGTTGTTGTCCACCGGCGTGAGATCGATGTCGGGGAGGATGCCGGTGACGGGATCGGCGCGGCCGATCGTCGTCTCGTCGCCGTTGCTGAAGAAGAACGCCGTGCCGGTGGCCACGTCGACCAGGCGATGGCGGGTCGCTTTCTCCGCCGGCGCGATCACGGTCGCGTCCATCGCCACATGATCGACGTCGACTTCGCGTCCGGCGAGTTTTTCGAGGAGCGTGTTCGCCTCACGCAGGCGCTTCGAATATTTGCGGATGATGCGCACGGCCACTTCGGGGTTCTTGCGCAGCATCTCGTCGAAACGCGAGCCGTTGATGGCGACGAGCCGGACGTCGGTCACCGCCACTGCGTCGGCCGTGCGCGGCATCGCCTCGAGGATGGCCATCTCGCCGAAGAAGTCGCCTTTTTCGAGGCGGGAGAGGACGTGGGACTCGCCGCCGATGTGTTTGATGATCTCGACTTCGCCGTCGTGGATGATGAACATCTCGGTACCGAGCTCGCCCTGGGCGAAGATGCGCTCACCGGCGTTGAACGAGAGTTGCGCATCGCGCAGCGGATCGCGCGTGGTCCCGGCGGTCGTCTTGAAGACGGCCTTCATCCCTCTGCCCTCATCACTCATAACGTGACCGCTGGCTCCGTGACGGTGAACGACGGGTCCGCGGTGCTCAGACGCACGTGTCTGCCGACCGGCATCAGGAGGTTGTTTCCATGATGCCCGATGGGGAGATTGCGCACGACGGGAACGTTGAGCGGGCCGAAAAAGTCTCGCAGAAACTCGAGCATTTCTGCCTCGTCTCCACAGTTTTTCAGCGACCCAACAATGACTCCTCGGACCGCCGGCATTCTGCCAGACAGCCGTAAGTGGGTCAACATTCGGTCGAGCCGGTAAATCGGCTCTTCGACGTCTTCCCAGAACCAGATTCCGCCGTCGACCCAGTAGTCGTACGGGGTGCCGACGAGCGAGTCGGTCAATGCGAGACAACCGCCGAAAAGCGGCCCTTCCGCTTCCCCTTCGGCGACGACGTTCTCGTCGCTGAAGCGCCAGGTCATCTCGCTCTCGCCGCCTAACATCCGCCACAACCACTCTTCGACTTCGGCGCTCAGTCCATTGCAGAAATCGAGGTTGATCATCGGCCCATGAAAGCTCGCCATTCCACACTGTGTAGCGAGCGCCTGATGCAATGCGGTGATGTCGCTGAAGCCGACCAGCGGACGCGGATTCGCGGCAAAGGCGGCATAGTCGATCCGCTCGAGCAGCCGCATCGCCCCATACCCGCCGCGCGAGAAAAAGAAGGCGTCGTACTCCGGCGACCGGAACGCACGGTTGAGCTCCTCCGCCCGCTCGTCATCATCGCCGGCCAGATACCCCCGATAACGATGGTCGATGTTCCCCGCAATCGTGACCCGATGCCCCCGCCGCTCGATCACCCGCGCCCCTTCTTCAATGCGCGCCCGCTCGGAAGGACCGGAGGCGGCAAGGACGATGATGTGAGCGGAATTCGGGAGGGCGCGGGGTTTGGTGAGCATGTGGGGGGATGGTAGCAAGATGAAGTGGCGCGTGGTGAGTAGCGAGTAGGAAGTGGCGAGTAGCGCGTGGCGAGTTGCGAGGGCGGCGTCGCCTGATTGATCAAGGGCCGGCGCGTTCTCAACCTCGGCGGTG
>JALYOB010000044.1 GCA_030857085.1 Acidobacteriota bacterium
ATCACAGACTGTGTCGCGGAGGCTTGGCCTGCCAGACGGGTCCGGGCCCGTGGCCCGGCCGCCGGAGGCCCCCGGTCGTTCCCTCCCGCTCCCGCCCATGCTAACGTTCACGCGGGTCCCGGGATGACAGCAATCGCACCGCGCCGTTCTGCACGCCGCGCGTTTTCGACGTGGCTATTTTTGTGTGTCTGCGCGGTCGCGCTGCGCGGCTTTGCCGTGGAGCGCGGACTGCCGCTCATCACCGTTTTTCCCGCCGAAGTGCACAAGGCGGGACCGCAGTCGTTCGACATCGCCCAGGACTCGCGCGGCGTTCTCTACTTCGGCAATCTGCATGGATTGCTCTCGTATGACGGCGCCTGGTGGCGTCTGCGCAAATTGCCCAATGAACAGGTGGCGCTCTCGCTGTCGGCCGACACGCGCGGCAACCTCGCGTTAGGCCTGGTCAACGACTTCGGCTACCTCGATCCGGCGACGCGCGAATATCGCTCGCTCCTTCCGCAGCTGCCGGCGAATCAGCGCCACTTCGGCGACGTTCGCAGCATCTGCTCCACCGCGGCCGGCTTTCTCTACGTCACAGAGAAAAGCTTGCTTTTATGGAACGGCAAGTCGGTGCGCGTTGCCGCTGGAGTGCCGCCGGATGCGATGCCGCGCGGCTGCTTTGCCGAAGGCGCGGACGTTCTGCTGCGCGGACCGAAAGGGGTGCAGCGTTTCGATCCGCATACGCTGCGCATCACGCCGACGCCGATCACCGAGCGCACGACCCTGGTGATGAAACGCGCCGACGGCAGCATCGTCGCCGCAGTGCGTGACGTCGGCTTGTTTCTGCTGAACGGCAATACCGCAACGCCGTTCGCGCCTGCGGCTTCGCAGTGGCTGAATGGAAAGTTCGTCACGGGCGGTTGCCGTCTGCGCGATGGACGGCTGGTGATTACGACCAGCCAGCATGGCGTGGCGATTCTCGATGCGCACGGCGGGCTCGAACAGGTCATCGGCACCGACGCGGGATTGCCCGACGTGGTGGTCAATGAGCCGCATGTCGATCGCGAAGGCTCGCTCTGGCTGGCGATGGAAGGTCCGCTCGTGCGGATCGACCTCGCCTCCCCCGTCACCGCGTTCGACACGCGGCGTGGATTGCGCGGCGGTGCGAGTGACGTGGTCCGCTTCAACGGCACGATCTACGCCGCGACCACGCATGGTCTGTACACGATCGACGCGCTCGGCGTCGCGCATCGCATCGAAGCGTTGCAGGAAGGAGCCGCGCGGCTGCTTCCTGTCGACGACGAACTGCTCGTCGGCACGGCCAAAGGGGTTTATCGCGTCGACAAGGCCGGCGTGCTGACGCACCTCATCGAAAAGGAAGGGAGCATCTACGATCTCTTCCGCTCCCCCACCGATCCCACGCGCGTCTGGACGGCGCAGGAGGAAGGGCTCGGGAGCATTCGCCGCGTCGACGGAATCTGGCGCGATGAAGGCGCGATCGCGGCATCGCAGAGCGACATCTCGTCGGTCGTCGAAAAGGACGGCGTGTTGTGGGCCGGCACGTCCTTCAACGGCATCGTGCGTGTCGACGACCCCCGCGGCGCGAAGCCGCGCACGCAGACGTTCGGCAGCGGCGAGATGAACGTGTTCGTCATCGGCGGCCGCGTGATCTACGTCCGCGCGAGCGGCGAAGTGGTGCAGCTCGATGAGCACGGCCGCTTCATCCCCGATCCGCTGCTCAGAAACGTCAAGGCGCCGAACGGATTTTTCCTTCTCGCGCAGGACACGCACGGCTCGCTCTGGATCAACTCCGCACCGCCGCGCATGTTCGAGCGCGCGGCGAACGGGCAGTTCGGCTCGGAAGGAAAGCCGCTCGTCGGCGTCACCGCGACGGACGTGCAGATGATTCGCGTGACCGATGACGGCGCGATCTGGTTCGCGTCCGACAAGGGGCTGTTCCGCTACGAACGCGGCGGCGAGTCGGCGCAGGTCGAGCCGCAGCCGGCGCCGCTGATTCGCCGCGCGGTCGCGGGCACGAATCGCATCGTCTATGACGGCACCATCACCCGCGAGACGCTGAAGCTGCGCCACGATTTCGGCCGCATGCGCATCGAGTTCGCGCCGCTGTCGTATCGCCCCGGCGTCACTTATCAATACAGGCTCGACCCGATCGACACGCACTGGAGCGACTGGAGCTCGGAACCGTTCGTCGATTACACGACGCTGGCGGCGCACAATTACACGTTCCGCGTCCGCGCGCGCGGTCCGGCGATGCTGCCGAGCCGCGAGGCGCAATGGGCGTTCGCGGTCCTGCCGCCGTGGTATCTCAGCCGCTCGGCCACCGCGCTCTGGATCGTGCTCGCGCTCGCGGCAATCGTCGGCTTCATTCGCATCCGCACGCGGACGCTGCGCGTGCAGGCCGAACGTCTGCGCGCGAAGGTGGCCGACAAGACGGCAGAACTGCAGCAGACGGTCGCGCTCCTCGAGACCGCGAACACGCAGCTCGAGGCGCTCTCCCTCGAAGACGATCTGACCGGCATCGCGAATCGCCGCTCGTTCGAACGTGCGCTGACGGATGAATGGAATCGCGCGCGCCGCCGCGAGCATCCGATCGCGCTGATCCTGCTCGATCTCGATCATTTCAAGGATCTGAACGATCGCCGCGGGCATCCTGCCGGCGACGATTGTCTGCGCCGCGTCGGCAGTTTTCTCGCCGATACGATTCGCCGCAGCGGCGAGGTGGTCGCGCGCTACGGCGGCGAGGAGTTCGCGATTCTGCTGCCGGCCGTGGAAGGCGACGCCGCCGTCCGCGTCGCCGAAACGCTCCGCGCCGGGATCGAGCACCTCGGCGTCCCTTACGGCAACGGCACCGGCCGCCGCGTCACCGCGAGCTGCGGCGTCGCAGCAATGGTTCCGAACGCCGACCTGACGGCAGAAGGTCTCGTCGCAAGCGCCGACCGCGCGCTGTACGCGGCAAAGCATTCGGGCCGCAATTGCGTGCGCGTGGCCGACGAGACGACGACCGGCACGTGGCTGCGCGACGTTTCGGCGTGATCGCAGACGACGAGAGGGCCTCCGGCGGGCCGGCACGGCCGGCAGCGCTTGTTGGCCAAGCCTGTACGCACGCTGTACTCGATGACCACGGGCAGTTCGCACAGCGCGCGTAACGGCTTGGCCCGTAAGCGCTGCCGGCCGTGCCGGCCCGCCGGAGGCCCCCTCGTCATCCTGCGAAATGCCGGAGCCGGTACAATACCGCCACACTTCCCGACATCCATGCAGCCTGACCCGGCCTTCGGCTTTCTCGAGCACTCCCCGCTCGGCTTCGCGCTCGTCACGCGCGACGGCCGCACGCTCTGGTGCAATCGCGCCGCGCGCGAGCTCCTCGGCACGAGCGACATTGCGCACGTCGCCGACACGGCCAGCGGCGAGGTGACCGTGCGCTCGATGCGCATCGAAGTGATCGCGTCGCCCGCGGGCGAGAACACGCTTCTCTGTCTGCGACCGCATGCAGAGCGCTCCGAGCGCGAGCTGCGCGAGAGCCGCGAGCGCTATCGCCACATCATCGAGAACGCGAACGAGATCATCTATCGCGCCGATCACCGCGGCTGCTTCACGTTCGTCAATCCGGCCGCAGTGCGCATCACCGGATACGAAGAGCAGGAGCTCATCGGCCGCACGTATCTCGACCTCATCGACCCCGACTACCGCGACGCCGCGGCGCACTTTTACCAGCGCCAGTTCGCGACGCGCGAGCCGAGCACGTATTTCGAGTTCCCGATGATCGCGAAGTCGGGCATGCGCATCTGGCTCGGCCAGAACGTGCTCACGGTCCTCGACGGCGATCGCGTCCTCGGATTCGAAGCAGTCGCGCGCGACATCACTCATCGCAAAGGTGTCGAAGACGAGCTCGCGCGCGCTCGCGACGCGGCGCTGCAATCCGCCCGCGCAAAGTCGGAGTTCCTCGCGAACGTCAGCCACGAAATCCGTACGCCTCTCAACGGCGTCCTCGGCATGACGGGGCTGATGCTCGGCACGCCGCTCACGCCCGAGCAGCGCGAATATGCGGAGATCATCCGTTCGAGCGGCGAGACGCTGCTGTCGATCGTGAACGACGTGCTCGATCTCTCGCGCGTCGAGTCGGGCAAGCTCACCGTCGAAGCGATCGACTTTCAGCTCGACGATCTGATCGAGACGGTGGTCGAACAGTTCGCCGCGCGCGCGGCCGCGAAACGGCTGAGGTTCCGCACGTTCGCTGCGCCCGATGTGTCGCGCTCGCTGCGCGGCGACTCGCATCGCATTCGCCAGATCCTTCTGAATCTCGTCGGCAACGCGATCAAGTTCACCGATCGCGGCGAAGTCGTGCTGACGGTGATGCAACCGCAGCAGAGCGGCGATCGCGTCACGCTGCGCTTCCTTGTCACCGACACGGGCATCGGCATCCCCGCCACGGTGCAGCCGCGACTCTTCACTCCCTTCACTCAAGGCGACGGCTCGACCACGCGCCGCTATGGCGGCAGCGGCCTTGGGCTCGCGGTCTCGAAGCAGCTCGTCACCGCGATGGGCGGCGACATCGGCGTGATCAGCGTCGAACGTGAAGGATCGACCTTCTGGTTCGAACTGCCGTTGCAGAAGCAGCCGGACAGCACCGCCCGTCCGCCGCAACAGTGGGATCTCTCGAAGTTCCGCGCATTGCTCGTCGACGCGCATGAAGTCCATCGCATGGGCGTCGCGCGGCATCTCTCCGCATCGAACATCGCTGTCGACGAAGCACACACTGCCGCCGATGCGATCGCCGCCGCGTATCAACGCCACTACGACCTGATCCTGTTCGACATGCAGTTGCCCGACGACGACGGGCTCGGATTCGCGCGCGCGATTCGCAGCGATCCCGCCCTCGCGCGGACGCGGCTCGTGCTGCTGACGTCGTTCGGCCGCCGGCGCAGCGACGTCACCGCATTTCAGCTCGCCGGCATCGATGCGTTTCTGATCAAGCCGATCCGCCGCACGCAGCTGTGCGATTCGATCACCCGGCTCCTTCGCGGCGAGACCGAGCCTGCGCTCGTGCGCACCGCACCCGAGCCGCCGCCGCAGCCGTCGCGAGCGCGTGTGCTGGTCGTCGAAGACAACAGCGTCAACCAGCTCGTCGCCCTCGGCCAGCTGCAGCGCCTCGGACACGAATGCGTCGTCGCCGCGAATGGAGTCGAGGCGATGGAGGTGATTCCGAACGGCGGGTTCGATCTGATTCTCATGGATTGTCAGATGCCGGTGATGGATGGCTACGAAGCGAC
Organism: Acidobacteriota bacterium; assembly: GCA_030857085.1. Taxonomy (GTDB): domain Bacteria; phylum Acidobacteriota; class Thermoanaerobaculia; order Gp7-AA8; family Gp7-AA8; genus QHVT01. The sequence goes on from JALYOB010000044.1 coordinate 5,268, forward strand.
GCGGCGCGTGCGCGCACTCAGCTCGCCCGTCTCCAACATTCCCATCATCGGAATGACTGCGCATGCGTTGCCCGGCGAGCGCGAAAAATGCCTCGCCGCCGGGATGAACGACTACCTCGCGAAGCCGGTGTCGCTCGAACAACTCGGCGCGGTCATTCGTCTCTGGGCGAGCAAGTTGTCCGAAACGCAGACCCCCGCCGCGTCCGAAAACGTCATGGAAGGCGACGACGCGCACGTGCTCGATCGCGAACGCGTGAGCTCGTTCCTCGCCATCAGCCGCACCCAGCCGGGATTCCTCGACGGGCTCGTGAAGACATTCCGGCAGGACGTCCCCTCCCGCCTCGACGCACTCCGTGCCGCCGCATCCAGCGGGGACGCCAACGACCTCGCCCTCGCCGCACACGCACTGAAAAGTTCGAGCGGCAGCGTCGGCGCGAAACGAATGTACAGCGTTGCCTCAGCGCTCGAACAAGCCGCACGCGAAGGGCGCATCGACGGAGCAAATGCCTCGATCGATCTACTCGCTGCAGAATTCAAACGCGTCATGGCCGCCTACAACGGCATCATCCGCCGCAGCGGGAAGCATCAAGCGGTGGTTTGAGTTGCCCGAGGTACGATTTTCGCGTGATGGATACGGAACTGAAAGAAGCGTTGGGGGCGATCACCGCAGAGATGCGGCAGGGATTCGCGGGCGTGCACCAGCGGATCGACCAGGTCGCAATCCAGTCGCGTGAGCATACGGATCGCACGGCGGCGGCGCTGCGAGAGCAGATTGCCGAGACAACGACGGGACTGCGGCAAGAGATCGCGCAAGCCGCTACCGGACTACGCCAGGAGATGGCGCAGACCGCGACCGCACTGCGCGAAGAAATCGTGCAAACCGCTACCGGGCTGCGACAAGAGATCGCGCAAACGGCTACCGGACTACGCCAAGAGATGGCGCAGACTGCGGCCGCGCTGCGACAAGACATCGCGCAAAGCGGTGCCGGGCTGCGCGAAGAGATGGCGCAAACCGCGACCGCACTGCGACAAGACATCGCGCAAAGCGGTGCCGGGCTGCGCGAAGAGATGGCGCAAACCGCGACCGCACTGCGACAAGACATCGCGCAAAGCGGTACCGGGCTGCGCGACGAGATGGCGCAAACCGCGACCGCACTGCGACAAGACATGTCCGAGATTGCTACCGGACTCCGAGACAAGATCGCGGAGTCGGAAGCGAACATGCGCCGTCACTTCGACGTGACCGCCGAGGGCTTGCGCCACGACATTCAGCTCGTCGCGGAAGGCGTGTCGTTGGCGAATGAGCGCATCGATCGCGTCGAAACGCGGCTCGAGCGCGTCGAGACCAAAGTCGACCGGCTCGATGTGCGGCTCACCGTCCTCGAGCACAAAGTCGACATCATCGACGACCGTCTCGACCGCCTCGAATCGACCTCCATCCACTGATCGCGCAGCACGCCGCAGTGCTAATCTCTCGGCACGGATGGAACTCGGCACCTATCGTCTGATCAGCCGCCTCGGCGCGGGAGGAATGGGCGAGGTCTGGCGCGCGGAAGACACCAAACTCCTGCGCCAGGTCGCGATCAAAATCCTTCCCGAGCAGCTGGCGAAAGATCCGGAGTGGAAGGATCGCTTTCTCCGCGAGGCGCGCACGATCGCGCAGCTCAACCATCCCAACATCGCCACCATCTACAGCATCGATCAGCAGGGCGACACGCTCTTCATCGCCATGGAACTGATCGAAGGCGAGTCGCTCTCGAGCGTCATCGCACGCGGACCCATGATCCCTGCCGACGCCGTTCGCGTCGCCGCGCACGTCTCCGATGGATTGTCCGAGGCGCATGCGAAAGGAATCGTCCACCGCGACATCAAGCCGGACAACATCATCCTCTCGCCAAAGTTCGTGAAAGTCCTCGACTTCGGCATCGCGAAACAGATCGGCGGGACGGCCGATCCGTCGCTCACGCAAGGCGGCATGGTCGTCGGCACACCGCACTACATGTCGCCCGAGCAAGCCCTCGGACGCGCGGTCGATGCGCGCACCGACATCTTCTCGTTAGGCGTGGTGCTGTACGAGATGCTCGCGGGCGTGAAGCCGTTCACGGGCGACGCGGTCACCGAGATCCTGCTGCAGATCGTGATGACCGCGCCGCGCGACATCGCGCAGGCGGCATTCGGCATCACGCCCTCGCTCGCACAGATCGTCCGCCGCTGCATCGCCAAGCAGCCGGAGGAGCGATTCGCGAATTGCGAAGAACTGCGCGCCGCGCTTGCGAACTCGCTCAAAGAAGATCCGAGCCGCGCGCGGCAATCGTCGGTTCCGACCATCAGCGCACGCAAAGAGGACGTTCGTGCCGCGGCACCACCGAAAGCCGCGCCGCAGCCGGGCAAGCCGCGCTCGCGTGCACTGGTTGCGGACGACGATCCGGCGACACGCTACATCCTCTCGAGCATCCTCTCGCGTCATCAGATTGCGTGCGATGAAGCGGCGAACGGCGCCGACGCGGTCAAGCTGCTCAAAGCGAATGAATACGCGCTGGTGTTCATCGACCTCCTCATGCCGCGCATCGACGGCTGGGGCGTGATCGATTACCTCCGCTCACACCGCGGCGCACGCGCGCCGCGGACCTTCGTCGTGACCGGAGTGAACAATCAGAAGCTGAGCGCGGCCGATCGCGACGTCGTCACCGGTCTGCTGTTCAAGCCGATCGACGTGAGCGAAGTCGAGAAACTCGTCGCCGCCAGTTAGTTCCCGAACTCCCACGCCAGCTTCTTCAACACTCGGTCGACGCGCTCGATGAGCTGCGAGATGTCTTTCTTCGCGTGCGCCGCGGAGAAGAACGCCGCCTCGAGCTGCGACGGCGGCAGATACACACCTTCGCCGAGCATGAGATGAAAGAAGCGCGAGAACTTCTCGCGATTCGATTCATTCGCGGAGTCGAAATCGCTTACCGGATTTTCGGTGAAGAAGATCGTCCACATCGAGCCGACGCGATTGATCGTCAGCGGCACGTTGTGCTTTTCGGCCGCCGCGCGAACGCCGTTCTCGAACTCGCCGCTGCGCTCTTCGAGATCGTCATAGATCGACGAGTTGCGCAACACGCTCAGCGTGGCGCGGCCGGCTGCGACAGCGACGGGATTTCCGGAAAGCGTTCCGGCCTGATACATCGGCCCGAGGGGGGAGACGAGCTCCATCAGCTTCCGCGGTGCGCCGTACGCGCCGATCGGCATGCCGCCGCCGATGATCTTGCCGAGCGTCGTGATGTCGGGACGAACGTTGAAGCGCGCCTGAGCGCCGCCATAGGCGACGCGGAAGCCGGTCATCACTTCGTCGAGGATCAGCAGCGCGCCGCTGTCATCGCAGATCGTGCGCAGCCCTTCGAGAAAGCCCGGCTGCGGCGGAATGCAGCCCATGTTGCCGGCGACCGGCTCGACGATGATCGCCGCGACTTCGCCTTTGTGCTCGTCCATCTTTGCGCGCACATCGTCGAGATCGTTGTAGCGCGCGATGAGCGTGAGCTCCGCGAGCTCCGGCGGCACGCCCGCGGAATCGGGAACATTGAACGTCGCGCCGCCCGAACCTGCCTTGACGAGCAGCGAGTCGACGTGGCCGTGATAGCCGCCTTCGAACTTGAGCACGCGCTTACGCTCCGTCGCCGCGCGCGCGAGACGCAACGCGCTCATCGTGGCCTCGGTGCCGGAGTTCACGAGGCGCACCATCTCCATCGACGGAACCGCCTGCACGATCATCTCCGCGAGCTCGATCTCGGCGGCGGTCGGCGCACCGAACGAGAACCCGCGCGTTGCGGCTTTCTTCACTGCTTCGACGACGTAACGATGTCCGTGGCCGAGGATCATCGGCCCCCACGAGCCGACACAGTCGATGTACTGAAGGTTGTCGGCGTCGAAGATGCGCGCGCCCTGCGCCATCTCGATGAACAGCGGCGCGCCGCCGACGCCGCGAAACGCCCGCACCGGCGAATTCACCCCGCCGGGGATCGTTTCCTGAGCACGTTGAAAGAGAGCTTCCGATTGCTTCGCCATAGTCGGCGCGGATTATATGGAACGAGGTGAGCGCGCGATGTACGGTACGCGCTTGCGGCTCAGGCGGTTCGTGTGCTGCGGGCGGACGTGACGCGTTTCTCGAGCTCTTCGATGCGGGCATTGATGCGCGCGACCTGCTCCTTGAGCTCGTTGATCTCCGCCATCGCCGCGGTGGCTTCATCGAGTTTTTGTTCGACGCGGTCGAGGCGTTGCTCCACGCCATCCAGGCGCTGCTCCACACCATCGAGACGCTGATCCATTCGGTCGAGCCGCTGCTCGATACGATCCAATCGCTCTTCGACACGACGGAGACCCTGCTTGAGCGCCTGATACTCCGTCTCCAGCCGGTCGAACCTCTGGTACATCGCGTCGAAGTGCGTGAGCATCTCGTCGCGAAGCGCAGCGTATCTGCCGTCGACGATGCGCTGCGTGTCCGACATGATGTCTTCCCGCAGAGTCTTGATCGCCCCGAGAATCACCTGCTCATCCATCGCCACGTCCTGTCTCGTATTCTGTCTCCAGCCGGTCGAACCTGTGATAGATCGCGTCAAAGTGCGAGAGCGTCTCATCGCGCAGCGCGTCGACCTTCGCGTCGAGACGGGCGATCTGCTCGTCGATCCTGTCGCCGAGCCTCGTAATCGCCCCGAGAATCACCTGCTCATCCATCGCGCCACCATCCTACCTCGGCACCACGCGCCTAGTACGCGTTCTCATGGCGCCAGCCGCGGACCACGGTCATGAACAGGATTTTCAGGTCGAGCAGGAGCGACCAATTCTCGATGTAGTAGAGATCGTGCTCGATGCGCATGCGAATGGAGGTATTGCCGCGCCAGCCGTGCACCTGCGCCCAACCCGTCATCCCCGCGCGCACTTTGTGGCGGAGCATGTAGTGCGGGAACTCGGCGCGGAACTGTTCCACGAACTCCGGACGCTCCGGCCGTGGACCGATCACACTCATGTCGCCGACGAGCACGTTCCAGAGCTGCGGCAACTCGTCGAACGACCACGCCCGAATCACACGGCCAACACGCGTGCGACGAGGGTCATCTTTCTCCGCCCACACCGCGCCGGTCTGCGATTCCGCGCCCACGCGCATCGAGCGGAACTTCACGATCTCGAACGGCTTTCCGTCGAGCCCCATCCGCTTCTGCCGATAGAAAATCGGACCGCGGTCTTCGATCCAGATCGCCACCGCGATCAGCAGCATGACCGGCGCGAAAACGATCAACGCGAGCGACGCCACCACCAGATCGAACGCACGCTTCACAAAGCGGCTCCAACCCTCGAGCGGCGCTTCCGAGAGATTGATCGTCGGCAACCCGTCGAGATCATCGACGCGCGAACGCAGCACCATGAACTGCAGCAGATCGGGCACGACATGGATCGACAGACAGCTGCGCACGAGCCGGTCGAGCAGCGTCATCATCGCCTCCGACGACGCGTGCGGCAGTGCCACGAAGACGTGATCGATCCGCTCGCGACGCACGATCTCCTCCGCTTCCGCGATGCTGCCAAGGCACGGCAATCCTTCGATCTCACCGTCGCTGCCGTTGCGCAGATAGCCGGCCACATGAAACCCGAGCTGATCGCGTTGCGCGCGCATGCGCTCGTACACCGCACGCGCGAGCTCGCCGTTGCCCGCGATCAGCACGCGATCGAGATCCTTTCCCGCGCGATGCCGGCTCGCGACGACCGCACGTACGATCGAACGGCCGATGATCGTGATGAGCATCGCGCAGGCGAGAAACAGCGCCAGCGTCGCGCGCGAGTACGGCACGATCTGACTCTCCGCGGGACGCACCCACAACAAAACGCCGGACAGGATGATCGTCGCGACGATCGAGCCGATCGCGACCGCCACCGCCTCCTCCGCCTTCGAGCGCACCGGCCGGATGCGATACAGCCCCTGCACCGCGAACGCGATCGGAAAGACGATCGTGATCAGCGGCAGCAGCTTCGCGTACGCGGAGAAATCCTGCTGCCCTTTCGTGACCGGGATGACCTCCACCGGAAAGCGGAGGAACCACGCGCAGAGCATGGCCAGGTTCGCGGCCACGATGTCGTGGACGAGATAGACTGATGCGAGCGCGCGATGTTTTTTCTCGATCATCCGTTCAGCCGCACGAGCGCAGCCCGAAACTGCTCCATGAATCGCGCACGCGAAAACGTCGCCGCATGCGCCCGGATTGCCGCGCGATCCCATTCATGAGACTCGACTTGATCGAGCGCCCGGCGTAGCGACTCTACACTGCTCTCGGCGAAAAAAATCCCTGTCACGCCGTCCACCACCGAGTCGCGCACGCCCCCTTCGCCGAGCGCGACTACAGGCGTGCCGAGGGCCATTGCTTCGAGGGGAGTGATGCCGAAGTCCTCGACGCCGGGGAGGATCAGGCTGCGCGCGCGCGCCACACGGCGAATGATCTCCTCCCGCGACACCGCGCCTGCGATCTCAACATTCGGGCCGCCGAGCGCACGAAAATGCTCGAGGAGCGGGCCGCCCCCGATGATGACCAGGCGCCGTCCGCTCGCGATCGCCAGCTCGATCCGTTTGTACGGCACGAGCGCGGAGACGATGATGTGATCGTCGTCGCGCTCCTCTTCGAGCGGCGGCGCAAAGAACGCGTCGTCGACGAACGGATGAATCACCTCCGCATCGCGATCGTAGTAACGGCGGATGCGCTCGCGCACGAACGTCGAATTCGCGACAAAGCGCGTCACGCCCGCGGACGTCTTCACATCCCACCGCCGCAGCCATGGCGCGAGCGACAACATCGCCGCACGCTGAAGCGGCTTCGAACGGGGAAAGTAATCGTCGAAGCGATCCCAGATGTAGCGCATCGGCGTGTGGCAGTAACTGAGATGCGGCTTCCCTTTCGCGTCGACTCCTTTCGCCACGCAGTGACTCGATGAGACGATCAGGTCATAGCCACTCAGATCCCACTGCCGCGCCGCACGCGGATACAACGGAAGCAGATGGCGATAGTCGCTCGCGCGCTCGGCGAGGCGCTGCAGCGACGAGGTATGAATGTTCCGCCGCTCGATCTTCTCCGACATCGATCCGCGGAAATGAAAGAGCGTGTAGAGATCGGCGTCGGGCAGCACGTCGAGAATGGCTTCGAGCACCGCCTCACCGCCGCGCATGCCGGTCAGCCAGTCATGGATGACGGCGACTCGGCCGAATCCATTCATCGCTTCTTCGGCGCAGGCGCCTTCGGCTCCGGCATCGATCCGGGCGCATACGGATCTTTCGCCGCACACGCGTCGCAAATGTGGTCATTGCGAAAGTACTCCTCGGCCGGCACGAGCGCGAGACAGCTCACGCACAAATGCTTTCCCGTGCGCTCGGTCAGCACGCGCGGCGGAGGATCTTCATGCATAGGTCCGTCATGATACGGGAATCGACTTCTGTTACGTTGGGCAGGAGGTACCGACATGATCACCATTCGCCGCGCCGCCGACCGCGGTCACGCCAATCACGGCTGGCTCGACACGCACCACACCTTTTCCTTCGCCGATTACTACGACCCGCAGTTCATGGGCTTCCGCTCGCTGCGCGTCATCAATGAAGATCGCGTCGATCCCGGCGTCGGCTTCGGCACGCATGCACATCGCGACATGGAAATCGTCTCGTACGTGCTCGAAGGCGCGCTCGCACATCGCGACTCGATGGGCACCGGCTCGATCATCCGTCCCGGCGACGTGCAGCGCATGAGCGCCGGCACCGGCATCACGCACAGCGAAATGAATCCCTCCGAAACCGAGGGCGTGCACTTTCTGCAGATCTGGATTCTGCCGGAGCGCCGCGGGCTGAAGCCGGAGTACGAACAGAAGAAATTCGAAGACGACGAACGCCGCGGCACCTTGCGCGTCGTCGCCTCACCCACCGGCCGCGATGGCTCGGTCACCATCCATCAGGACGTCGAGATCTACACGACGCTGCTGGACGACGACGCACAAGTGCGCCACGACTTCCGTCCCGATCGCTACGGCTGGGTGCAGGTCACCCGCGGCGAAGTGGACGTGAACGGCCAGAAGCTCGTCGCCGGCGACGGCGCCGCGATCGAGAACGAATCTGCGGTGGCGATTCGGGGTCGTGGGGCGGAGGTTTTGTTGTTTGATTTGAACTGAACCGAGT
>JALYOB010000778.1 GCA_030857085.1 Acidobacteriota bacterium
GGCTTGGCCTGCAAGCGGGGTCCGGGGCCCGCGGCCCCGGCCGCCGGAGGCCCCTCGTCGTTCCTATCTCCGCCGCACGATCAGCACCGCCTCCAGCGCGCCGTTGTCCTTGCGCGCCGCGAGCACGTCGACGCGATCGCCGCGCACGATGCCGGGCTCGATCTTCGTCTGCGACGTGATGTTCACCGTCGCATCGCCGCCTTCCTCGCGCGTCACGATCCACGACGTCGCGCCGATCTCCTTCGCCGTTCCCTTGATGTGCGAGAGCTGCGGCAGCGTCGGCACCTGCGGGCGCTCGAACTTCACGATCGCGAGCGCCACGTTCGCGTTTGCACTATCGACGTTGTAGAGCACTTCCACCGTGTCGCCGACCTTCGGCGCGCCGGCGATCTTCGTCTGCGCGTCGATCTTCACCACGACGTCGCCCTTCTCGGCAGTGATCGTCCATGCGTCCGCGCCGATGCTCTTCACCGTGCCGCGAATCACGCGCGCGTCCGGAATCACGGGGGCGATCACGACCACCGAACGTGCGACCAGACGGCCGTTGACGTTCGAGGACTGTACCTGCACGAGCTGATTCGGGACGAGATCGTTGAGACCATTCACGCGCGGTCCGCCGAAACTCGTATTCGCGTCGACGGCGATCGTGCGTCCGAGGACCGTCAGCGTTTTGGCAGACGTGTCGACGCGCTCGAGCGTGCCGAGGAGCGTTGCGTCGGCGAGATGCGTGACGGCGACCGTTTTCGCCTGCAGCGGGGCATTTGCATCCGTCGTTGCGCTCACCGTCGCGAAGATCAGCGCGCCCGGCGCGATCGTTCCTGCGACCTGCGCTTTGCTCACGTCGATCGTGACGAGGCCGTTCGCGATGCTGACGATGTTGCCGTTCACCGACGTCACCACGCCGCTGACCATCGCCGCGTCGGGATGGAGGTCGGGGTGCGATGCGGCGCGCGTGCGCGCAAAGGTGAACGACGCAAACAGAACGAGTGCGAGAACGGCGAGCTTGCGGTGCATGAAGTTATTGTAACGGAGATTCCTCGAGACGCGGCGCGACGCTGAGTCGCGGCTTCGGCTTCGCCAGTGCGAGCGCACTCGAGGCGACGCCGAGGATGAGGCAGATGATCCAGAGCGCGGCGCGGCTGCGTTCGTAAATCCACGTCCCCATCACCGGGCCGAGGAGCAGGCCGACGGACCAGGTCGAATGCCACAGACCCATGTAGCGTCCGCGGAAACGTTCGGGTGCGAGACCGCTCACGAACGCGCCGGTCACCGGCGCATGCACCATCTCGCCGAGCGTCCAGATCACGACCGTGAATGCGAGCATCGGAACGCCGCGGGCGATGCCGGTCAGCGCATAACCGAGCGCGGTCAATCCATAGCCGATCGCGATCAGCGGCTGCGGCGGATACTTCTGCGTCCACGACGTCAGCGCGAGCTCGAGCAGCACGATCATCACGCCGTTGATGGACATGAGCGAGCCGTAGGTCGACATCGAGAAGCCGAGGTTGACGATGTGCAGCGGCAGCGTGGAGTGCAATTGAAACTCGACCCAGGTCATGCACAGCGTCGCCGCGAGAAAGAACATGAACGCGCGATCGCGGAACGCGGAGCGAAAGCCTTCCGCCGGCGTCTCATTCTTCCCGTCGGATCGATTGCCATGCGGCAGCGCGACCATGGCCACGACGCCGTAGATGAAGGAGGTCAATGCGTCGCCGGCGAAGATGTAGAAGAAGGAGCGATCGGCGAGAAAGCCTGCGGTCGCAGGACCGATCGCAAATCCGAGGTTGATGGCGAAGCGGTACATGCCGAACGCGGCGACGCGCTGTTCCTGCGGCACGAGGTCGCCTAACAACGCAGTGGCCGCGGGGCGATAGAGCTCGCCCACCGCGCCCACAATGAAGGCGAGGACGAGGAGCATCGGAAGTGTGTGCGCCTGCGACAAGGCAAGCATGCCCGCACACGAGCCGAACAGCGACAAGGCGATGGTGTGTCTGCGTCCGATGCGATCGGCGAGATGCCCGCCGACCATCGAGGCGATGACATGTCCCGCGCCATACGTGCTCACCGCCAGCCCCGCCTGCGTCGCTGTGTAGCCCTCGCGCGTCAGGTAGAGCGCGAGGAAGGGCATGACGAAGGTGCCGAAGCGATTGATGAAAGTGCCGCCGAACAGGATCCACGCCGGCCGCGGAAGTGCTCGCAGGTTCTGCCTCAGTGTGGGCACGCGCTGATCATAGAACGACGAGGG
>JALYOB010000332.1 GCA_030857085.1 Acidobacteriota bacterium
GACGAGTATCTGCATCACGTGACGCACAAGAGCTGCCTTCCGGAGACGCGCAAGTACCGCCGGATGGACATGGTCTCGGCGCACTAGTGTGGAGTGCGGCGACGCGAGTCGCCGCTTTTCCTGCGGTGCGGAGTGAAAGCGGCGATTGGCATCGCCGCACTCCAAACTAAAACGAGGGCTCGACGCCGAGTTCTTTGCGCAAGGCCTCCGACAACCGCCGGTACGCCCGCGCCGCCGCCCCTCGATCCCCCTGTTTTTCCAGCGCCTGAATCAGGCTCTTTGCTGCTTCTTCATCGAGGTCATCCAGCGCCACGAGCCGCTCGTATGTCTCCGCGGCACGCGCGTAATCGCCGGCGGCCATGCGTGCGCGGCCTAACGTTTCGAGCGCGCGGGTGTAGAGCTCGCGCAGGCGTTCGCGCAGGTCGAGGTACCACTCGCCGGAGTGCGCGTTCTCGAAGAAGTCGCCGCGATAGAGCTCGACCGCGCGGGCGAGGCGTTCCGCATTTTTTGCGCGAATCGCGGCCGTCGCTTCGCGCTCGAACACTTCCGCATCAAAGTCGACGCCGCGCGAGCGGTCGAGCGCGTACGTGTCGCCGTCGACGACGATCCATTCCGCCGCTCCCAACCCTTTGCGGAGGCGATGCAGCGTGACGTGAAAATTGTTGCGGAGCTTCGTCGGATCGGCGTCGGGCCACAATGCGGCGCCGATCTGTTCTTTCGTCCGTCCGGAGGGATGCACGAGGAGAAACAGCAGCAATTCGCGCGAGCGGGCCGATTCTTCGATCACTTCGCCGTCGCGCTGAATCTCGAGCGCGCCTAACGCGCGAACGGTGAGCGGCGCATGCGCGGGCGTGCCGAGTTGCGCGGCCTGCTCACGCGCCAGCGCGACCATCGACTCGTACGCCATCGCCGCGCCGGAGGCGAGCACGATGCGCAGACGCTCGTCGCCGACCGCCTCTCGAATGCGCGCGTTCTTTTCTTCTTCGAATGCAGCGTCGCGGCCGGGTCGCGCGCCGAGGCTCAGCCATGCTGCCGATGCCGCCGCGAGAAGGCGCGTTCCCGTTTCGATCGCGACGGCGGATGATGCTCGATCGAGGAGCAACAGACCGATCCCTTCGATGACCTGAGTGAGGCCCCATCGGTCGTCGAGCTCCGCGTGCAACTCGAGCGCTTCGCGAAAGCAGCGCAGCGCTTCGTCGCGTTTGCCTTCCTGCAGCGCAAGGTGGCCGAGGACGGTGAGCGGATGAGCGATGGCAGGCTTGACGCCGCTGCGGATGCCGATCTGATGCGCCTCCTCGAATGCGGCTCGCGCGGCGTTGCGGTCGCCGCGCAATTGCGCCGCGACGCCGCTCCAGTAGAGCGTGAGGGCGAGCGCTTCGTCGCGCGCGTCGCGGCGCGCGGCATCGAAGACCTGCGTCGCGGCCGCGTGATCGCCGTCGTCGAAGGCGAGCGCGATGCCGAGGAGCGTGCGGGCCATCGCGAGCGCACGCTTGTCGCCGGTGTCGCGCAGCACCGCGACTGACTCCTCCGCGTGCGGATGAAGCGCACCCCAGTCGCCCTGCCACACCGCGGCATTGCAGGCGACGATCTGCGCTTTCGCACGGACGACGTCGTCGACGTTGTGCGCGCGGGCGAGGGCGGTGGTGATGCGGCGCCGCGCCTCGTGAAAGTGGCCGCGCGCGAACCAGTACCAGTGCAGCGCGTACAGCAGACGCAGCTCGATCTCGCTGTCGATGGCGCTGTCGAAGATCGCCCGGATGTTGTCGATCTCCGCGTCGATCGTTGCCAGCGCGGCCGGATCGACAGCGCCTGCGAACAGGCGTGGCTCGAGCGCTTCGGCGAGATCGACGTAGTAGCGCGCGTGCGCATTGCGCAGCGGCTCGCGTTCGTTCGATTCATCGAGTTTCTCGGCGGCGAACTGGCGCACTGTGTCCAGCAACCGGTAGCGCGACGACTCGGCGATCACCAGCGATTTGTCGACGAGCGCGGAGAGATTCGTCAGCACGTCGATGTCGCCGCAGACCGCTTCCGCCGCCTGCAGGGCGAAGCTCGCGCCGAACAGCGCGAGCCGTCGCAGCAGCGTTTGTTCGTCGGCCGAGAGAAGGCGGTAGCTCCAGTCGATGGTCTCGTGAATGGTGCGATGGCGCGGCACCGTGCGGGCGCCGGAGGAGAGCAGGCGAAAGGCATCATCGAGGCGAGCCGCGATCTCCGCGAGCGGCAGCACTTTCACCCGCGCCGCCGCGAGCTCGATCGCCAGCGGAATGCCGTCGAGGCGGCGGCAGATCTGTTCGAGCAGCGCATCGTCGGGTGTGAACGACGGCAGGACGGACTTTGCCCGTTCGATGAACAGCGTCTTCGCGTCGCCGATCGACAGCGGCGGCACGAGCCATGTCTGTTCGCCCGGAACGCCAAGGGCCTCGCGTGTGGTCGTGAGGATGGACGCACTTCCGCAGCTGCGGAGAATCTCCACGGAAACCACGGCCGCGCCGTGCACGAGATGCTCGCAGTTGTCGAGCACGAACAGCACCGTGCGTTCGCGCACGGCGTCGATCACGACCTGCAGAACATCTTCGGCCGCAAGCTCGCGCACGCCCATCGCGTCGAGGATCTGCTGCGCGATGAGATCGGGATCGGAGAGCGGCGCGAGCTCGACCCAGACCACTTCCTCGAACCGCTCCCGTACGCGATGCGCGAGCTCGAGCGCGAGCCGCGTCTTCCCGCTCCCGCCCGCGCCGGTGATCGAAAGCAGCCGCGTGCCGCCGAGGAGTTGCGTCGTTTCTTCGAGCTCGCGGGCCCGCCCATGAATCGGCGTGAGCGCCAGCGGAAGCCGCGCTGCGCGCGAGCGGCGGGGAGGCATATGAGGATGATAGCGCGCGCGTTGCGCGCCCTATCATCGTTGTCCGTTATCCGTTCTCCGTTGAAGGGGCGGCGCTCACTGCTGCACCCTCAACGGACAACGGACAACGGGGAACAGCGCGGCGCAGCTGCGCGAGCACGCCCTATCATCGTTGTCCGTTACCCGTTCTCCGTTGAAGGGGCGGAATTCACTGCTGCACCCTTAACGGACAACGGACAACGGACAACCGCGCGGCGCCAGCCGCGCGAGCTATCCCCGCTCGATCGCCTCCGTCCAGTGCTCCACATCTTCCGGCGCCATCGTGCCGTACGGTTGCACGCGGGCGTCGGCGAAGCCCCATTCGCGGATGTCGACCAGGTATTGGGCGCGGGAGGTGAGGGTGCCGTAGCAGACTTTTTCCTGCGACGACCGGTCGTTCAGCTCGGCGTTGAACCGTTTCATCAACTCCTCGGTCACCTCGCGCGGGACGCGGTATCGCTCGCTCGGATAGACGAAGCCGAATTTCACGATCTGCATGAGGAGCAGGCGCCAGTGATCGCCGAAGCGTTGCACGAGGCGGTTCCAGTCGAGACGGGTGCCGGTGCGGAGAAACAGATGCATCACGTCGCCGCCGTCGTAGCGCTCGCGCTCCATGACGTATGACTTCGACCAGATCATGTCCTCCGGGCTCGCGAGGCGCACCGGAACGCCGAAGATCTTTCCTTCGACCGAGTGTTCGAACCACTCTTCATCGACTGCGGCCTCGCCGTTGCCGCCGGAGAAGATCATGTCGATGAAGGCTTTGTCTTTGTAGATCTTGCCGAGCCAGTGGGGGAACTTGAGCTCCGTCTGATAGCCCGCCGCCCGCACGGCAGCTTCGAATCGCGGATAGTCGCCGCGGCGCACGAAGAGGTCGAAGTCCTTCGTCTCGCGGGCGATGCCGGTGTAGCGGTAGTACGCGTGCGTGCCGCCGACCAGGAACGGCAGCCCCTCGCGATTGAACAGCTCGAGCGTCGCTCGATAGAAGTCGGTTTTCTCTTCGTTTCGCTCCGGCACTTCGCCGCGCCGTTCGAGCTTGAATCGCGAATCGGTCGTCATGACTCAGCAGTATGGCCAGTAGTGTGCCAAATTGAGTTGCCCTGTTGCGCGTGGCCCGTGACCGCTCTCGCTCGGGATGACAGCTCTTGCGACACCTGACTGCCGAGGCAATGAACTGCGCGGCAACAGGCAACCGGCAACAGGTCAACGCAGTCAGCAACGATCAACGCGTCTTGTCCACATCCTCAATCAACACATCGGCCGCCCCCCGCTCCTTCTGCAGCCGCGCCGCAACGGCCTCGGTCTGCCGCATCACGCGCAGCACATTGAGGCCGGCGATCTTGCGCAGGCGCTCCTCGGAATGGCCGCGGCGGAGGAGTTCGGCGAAGAGTTTCGGGTAGTCGGCGACGCTCTGGAGGTCGGCGGGCGTGGTGCTGATGCCGTCGAGGTCTCCGCCAATTCCTACGTGATCTTCACCCGCGACCTCAATCACGTGCTCGAGGTGATCGGCGATGTCCGCAATCGTCGCGCGCGGCGCGCGGTTCGCGCCGGTCCAGGTATTCATCGCTTCTTTCACCGCCTGCGGCTCGCCCGGATGGAGCGCCTTGAGCCGCGCCTCCTCGGCCTCCCGAGCCGCGTTGTGCAGGCGCACTTTTTCGGAGACGAAGCCGGGAACGAACGTGACCATCACCACGCCGCCGTTCTGCTGGAGGCGCCGCAGCACATCATCGGGAACGTTGCGCTGATGCCCGGTGACCGCGCGAGCGGAGGAGTGGGAAAAGATCACCGGCGCGGCCGTGGCGTCGAGCGCGTCGTGCATGGTGGCGGGGGAGACGTGCGAAAGATCGACGAGCATGCCGAGGCGGTTCATCTCGCCGACGACGGCCTTGCCGAAGGGCGTCAGGCCGTCATGCTTCGGATCCGCGGTTGCGGAATCGGCCCAGTCGACATTGTCGGAATGGGTGAGAGTCATGTAGCGCGCGCCGGCGGCGTAGAGCTGCCGCAGGACCGCGAGCGAGTTGTTGATGGAATGGCCACCCTCGACGCCGATCAGCGAGGCGATCTTTCCCGACTTGTGAATGCGCACGACGTCATCCGCCGTCAGCGCGAGCGCGAACGTGTCCGGATACGTCGCGTCGAGGCGATGCACGACGTCGATCTGTTCGAACGTCGCCTGCACCGCATCCGCCCCCTTGAGCGACGTCGGTACGTACACGGACCAGAACTGCGCACCGACACGGCCCGCGCGGAGACGAGCGAGATCGGTGTGCAGCGGCTTCGCAAGCTGCGACTGATCCGCCCGCAGATCGATCTGCGCAAGCTGATTCTTCGCCCGCTCGCGATACTGCCACGGCAGGTCATTGTGCCCATCGATGAGCGGCACCTCGCGCAGGATGCGATCGATCCGAGGATCGACCTGGGCGAATAAAGAAGTTGTGAGGAGGAGGAGGGTGAGGCAGGTGAGGCGGAGGCGCATGCCGTGGATTGTATGGCGTTGGGCGGGGAGAGTTGGGCGGTTCTCCGTTGTCCGTTGGTTGTGGGTTGTCGGTTGTCGGTTCTCGGTTCTCGGTTGAGAAGCGCCTTCAACGGACAACGGACAACGGACAACCTCAAACGGACAACCCACACCCAACAACAACCGACAACCGATAAC
>JALYOB010000333.1 GCA_030857085.1 Acidobacteriota bacterium
TCACGTGCTCGGGCCGCGGGCGCACCACGTGGCGGTGTTCGATGTGCTGACGCGCACGGAGGTGCGGACCATCGTCCTCGACAGCCTCCCCACCTCGGTTGTGGTCTTGCCCGACAACCGCACGGCCTACGTCGCAACGGTCGCGCCGGCGCAGATCCTGAAAATCGACTTCACCACCGAGTTCCTCGCGCGGGTGGCAATACTCGGCACGCCCGACGGCCTCGCCTACTGGACGTCCTCACCCAATCAGTCGCAGCCGCATTCGAAACAGCGCGCCGTCAGGCACTGATCGCTCGTTGATCGTGGAGGCGCGGCGCGAGGCTCAGCAGCGCGTCGCGGTTTACGTTAACCGGCGTGCTTCTCGAGCGCCAGCGTGCGGAGCGCTGCTACCGCTGCATGAACGATCCGAACATCGCCCGCACAGCGCAATGAGCAGACACTCGGGGCGATTCTGCTCGATCCCGCGTGCAGCCACGCCGTTGATCCGTCACACTTCGACACACGCGGTGCCGCGCGATTGCACGGGCGGTTTCGCAGGCATCGAAGGCCGTGAAACGATGGCCTTTGCACCGTCTCTCAGGTGCCTTTCACGTCGTCTGGCAACAGGCAGATCGTGGCGGCTTCCGCGCAGGTTTTCGCCTTCGAGAATCGCGACCTTGCGAGTCAGCTTGCGAGGTCGTTCCAGGCAACTCCCTAAAAAACACGAAAGCCGCCCAAGTGGCGGCTGGTGAGAGCTTTAGATTGGCGGGGCCGACGGGGCTCGAACCCGCGACCTCCGGCGTGACAGGCCGGCGTTCTAACCGACTGAACTACGACCCCGCGTCGGTATGGCTGCTAACCTCCCGGGGGCGAACTGCATTCCCCGAGGAGGCGCGCATCGTAAACATCGCGCGCGGGGGTGTCAAGACGAAAAGACTTCTGCCTCGGCGAGCGGGATTCCGGCGGCGTCTTTCGTTGACAGCGAGGGCGATTCGACTCGCCAGTCGATGCCGATTTCCGGGTCGTTCCAGAGGAGGCTGCGGTCGCTGGCCTGATGCCAGAGGGTGGTGCATTTGTAGAGCACTTCGGCCTCCTCGCTGCGCACGGCGAAGCCGTGTGCGAAGCGGGGCGGGACCCAGAGCATGCGTTTGTTTTCGGCGCTGAGTTCGACGCCGGTCCATTTGCCGAAGTGCGGCGAACTGCGGCGGATGTCGACGGCCACGTCGAAGATCGCGCCCCGGATGCAGCGCACGAGTTTTCCCTGCGGGTTTTCGAGTTGATAGTGCAGGCCGCGCACGACGTCGCGCGCGGATGCGGAGTGGTTGTCCTGCGCGAACGTATCGGGCAAACCATGCGCGCGAAACGTCTCCGCATTGAAGATTTCCATGAACCAGCCGCGCGGATCGCCGAACACGCGCGGCTCGAGGATCAGCACGCCCGGGAGCGACGTTTCAATGACGTTCAAGCGGCGCGGATGATACACGTTTCGGCCACACCATCGACGCGACGACCGACCCGGCGAGGACGACCGCGATGACGCCGAGAGACAGTCCGATCGGCACTTTGTAGACGTCGACGATCACCATCTTCACACCGACGAACATGAGCACGATCGCGAGCCCCATCTTCAGGAGGTGGAACTTCTCGATGACTCCCGAGAGGAGGAAGTACATCGCACGCAGTCCGAGGATCGCGAAGATGTTCGATGTGTAAACGATGAACGGATCCTGGGTGATTGCGAAGATCGCGGGGATCGAGTCGACGGCGAAGACGACGTCGGTTGCCTCAATGGCGAGCAACACGAGCAGCAGCGGCGTCGCGAGACGCTTGCCGTTTTCGATGACGAAGAAGCTCTTGCCGTGATAGTTCGGCGTCGCCGGCACGACGCGGCTGATCGTGCGGAAAATCGCGTTGTCTGCAGGGTTCGGATCGTCTCCTCGATGGAGGATCAGACGAATGCCGGTGAAGATGAGAATCGCACCGAAGACGTACATCACCCAGTGGAAGCGGGCGATGAGCGCGGCGCCGAGGGCGATGAAAATCGCGCGCATGACGATGGCGCCGATGACGCCCCAGAAGAGCACGCGGTGCTCGTACATCTTCGGAACGGCGAATGCGGCGAAGAGGACGACGAACACAAAAATGTTGTCGACCGACAATGCTTTTTCAATCACATAGCCGGTGAGAAATTCGAGCGCCTTCTGGGATCCGAAACGCAAGTAAATCCACCCGTTGAAGAGCATCGCCAGGGTGACCCAGACGATGCTCCAGGTGAGTGCCTCGCGAAAGCGCACCTCGTGCGGTCTGCGGCTGAAGACGCCGAGGTCGAGCGTGAGCATGCCGAGGACGAAGACGCTGAAGACGGTCCAGAGCAGCGGTGAGGCGATCGTTTCCATACGGCGTCGTCAACGATCACGACGCGCGCCACATTCATAGAACGGATCGATTGTAGATTCCATGTTCATCGTTTTAATCTATGGACATGGAGTGGCTCAATTACCACCATCTGCTTTACTTCTGGGTCGTGGCCCGGGAGGGAAGCATCGCCGCGGCGACGCGGAAGCTGCATCTGACGCAGCCGACGATCAGTGCGCAACTGCGTCAGCTCGAAGACTCCCTCGGCGAGAAATTGTTCGAGAAAGCGGGCCGCGGGCTCGTGCTGACGGCGGCGGGACGCGTCACGTTGCGCTACGCGGATGAGATTTTCGCGCTCGGCCGCGAACTCCGCGATACCCTCCGCGACCGCCCGACGGGCAAGCCGGTACGCGTGACGATCGGCATCGCGGACGTGGTGCCGAAGCTGCTCGCGTATCGCGTGCTGCGTCCCGCATTCGCCAAGAGCGACATCGAGATGATCTGCCGCGAGTCGTCCTCGGATGTGCTGCTCGAACTGCTCGCGCAACATGAAGTCGATCTCGTGATCACGGACGCACCGGCCTCGCGCGCACCGCTGCGGGCGTACAACCATTTCCTCGGCGAGAGCGGCACGACCTTCTTCGCCGCGCCGGCGCTCGCGGCGTCATTACGCAAGAACTTCCCGAAGTCGCTGCACGGCGCGCCGATGCTCCTGCCGGGCGAAACGACACAAGCGCGGCGCGCGCTCGAGCTGTGGCTCGACTCGACGGGCAACGAGCCGCGGCGCGTCGGCACGTTCGACGACCTCGCGCTGATGATGGCGTTCGGCCGCGGCGGCATCGGCATTTTTCCTGCGCCGTCAGCAATCGAGGACGAGCTCGAAGCGGGGTATCACCTGCGTGTGGTAGGGCGCTTGCCTGAGGTCAAGGAGCGCTATTACGCGGTGTCGGCGGAACGGAAGATCAAGAATCCGGTCGTCAGTGCGATTACGACGGCGGCGCGGCTCGAGGCAGTGGAAGGAGGCAGACGATGATCATCCCGGGTGAGGCGGCGGCGAACGGTACCGAGGGGCGGAGCGAGTGGCGGTTAGGCGGGGTGATTTTCTTCGGCGTGCTTGCGCTGCTGTTGCTCTATGCGGCGTTCAAGATCATCTGGCCGTTCATGACGGCCATTCTGTTAGGCGCAATCCTCGTCATTCTGAGCTTCAATCTGTTTCGGCGTCTGCGTCAGAAGATGAAGGGAAGCTCGGCGCGCGCGGCGAGTGTGATGCTGATCGGCATCACGTTCATCATTGTGATTCCGGCGGTCATTCTCGCGATTCTGCTCGTGCATCAGGCGAACAACGTCATTGAGAACCTGCAATCGGGCGATGCACAACGGATGATGCGGCGCATCGATCTCACGCAATATCTCGGATTCATTCGACGCTTTGCGCCGAATTTCGATCCGGCCACGCTCAGTCCTGAGCGGCTGCTGTTGCCCGCACTGCGGCAGGTTCCGGGCTGGTTCGCGCGCAATGGCGGTGCGCTCATTGGCGGCCTTGCGGGAATGCTCCTCGGGTTCGCGATGGTGTTGCTGTCGATGTTTTTCTTCTATGTGGAAGGGGAGTCGATTCTCGATCAGCTCTCGATCCTTTCGCCGATGCCGAAGCGCTATGACAGTGAATTCCGCTCGAAGTTCAAAGATGTGATCGAGGCGACATTTCGCGGACAGTTGTTCACGGCGCTCGCGCAGGGAACGATGACCGGCATCGGTCTCGCCATTGCGGGCGTGCCGGGAGCCGCGTTCTGGGGTGCAGTCGCGGCGCTGCTGTCGCTGATCCCGATGGTCGGCGCGGCGGCGGTGTGGGTGCCGGCGGCGATCTATCTCGTGATCTCCGCGTCGATGGGCTCGCGGCCGTGGTGGCAGGCGATCTTCATGATCGTGTGGGGTCTACTGCCGGTGTCATTGATTGACAACGTCGTGCGTCCGTGGGCGATGAAAGGAAAGGCGGAACTGCCGGCGATTCCGCTGCTTTTTGCGGTGCTCGGCGGAATGCAGGCGTTCGGCATGGTGGGCCTGGTGATCGGCCCGCTGGTGTTCTCGCTGCTCATGACGATCATCGACATCTACAAGCGTTCGTTCGCGTTGCCTGCGACGCCGACGCACGTGGCATAACGGTTGGATGCGGAGCTGCCATGCTCCCTTCCACTGCCGATCTCTCGCTCCGTCGCGACGAGCTGACGGAGACGCTCGCACTCAGTCCGCGCGTCATCGATGCTCTGATTTCCACGCGTGCGCTCGAAACCGAGAAGCGCGACGGCAATGACGTCGTGCCGTTCGCGCAGCTCGAGCGGCTGTTTCGCGACACGCTGCTGCGCGTTTATCAGGCGCAGGCGATGCGTGCTGCGGCCGCCGCGACCGCGCCAGCAGCGGTCGAAAACGGGGTCGAGCATGAGATCGAGATCGAGGCGGCGGAGGAGGAGTTGCCGGTCATCACGCGGACGGCGGATGAGCATCTGGCGATTGCGGGGGAGCGTCCCGACCTGCGCCTGGCGGCCCGTTATGTGCCGCGTCGGCAGCTCGGCGGTACGTTCCGCGACGTGAAGGTGACGGTGCTGCAGCTGTCGAATTCGGGGTTGCGCATCCGGCATGTGGAAGCGCTGCGGCCGGGTGAGGAAGCGCGATTCAGTTTCGCGATTCAGAACCCGCCGAAGGTGTTCGTGATGCGTGCGCGCGTGGTCTGGACGAGCATCGCGCAAAGGGGCGACGAGCCTTCGTTCTGCATCAGCGGCGTGCGCATTGTGGCGAACGCGGACCGGCTCGGCGAGGCGACGGAGTTGCTGCGCGCTGCACGGGAGCTGCAGGTGGATGAGAGCGATACGGCGCGTAGAGCTCGTCCTGGAAAGCTGCCGATGCCGGTGAGTGGTCTGCCGGATGAGGATGTGGTGGCGATCATTCGTGCGGTGCGCAAGTTTGCTGCGGATCCGACGGTTGCGGCGCGCTGGTATACGCGAGCGCGGTTCGCCGTGGCGGATGAGGAAGTGCGTCGTGCCGCGCCGCGCGGGGCGCGCGATCGGGAGGAGGTGCTGGGGATCTGGGAGTATCTGCAGCGAAGGATTGATCTGCGGGCGGTGGCGGGGGTGGTGCTGTGCGTGGTTTACGTTCCCAGGCTGGCCGAACTGCACGGCATCAACCCCCACCGG
>JALYOB010000334.1 GCA_030857085.1 Acidobacteriota bacterium
CCGCAGGACTCCGCCGTGCGTCCGTTCGACGCCCTTCGCGCGGAAGCGGAGCGGTACTACGCCGAAAAATCGTTCTCGCGCGCGCACGACGTTTACGAAAAAGCGGCGCAGTTGCAGTTGACGGAGGATGAGCGGCGCTGGCTCGAGTTCCGTCTCGCCGATACCGCGATGCGCGCCGACGCCGCGAATCCGAACGAGAACGACACCCAGCGCGAGGCCGCACGCACGCGGCTCGAAACGATCGCCACTTCGAGCCCCGATCTCCGCCTTCGCGCGGAAGCGCACGAAGCGCTGGGCGACATGCTCGCGACGCACGGCTGGATCCAGGATCCGCGCGCGGCGCAAACGCATTACCTCGCCGCCCTCGACTACTGGGCCGGCAGCGACGAGCTCGCGCTCGCGCGGCAGCGGTATCTCGCCATCGTCTTCCGCATGCCGGGCGACTACGGGATGGCAGTGCCGCGCGAAGTGCTGGTCAATGCGACCACCATCGCGCAGACCGCCGACGATCGCGCGCATACGCGGTACATGCTCGCGCAGCAGCTCGGACGCGAAGGGCGCGCGCCGAACGTCGAGCGCGCATTCGAGCTCTACGAAGAAATCCTCCGCGACGCGCGCGACACGCAGTGGTACAGCGAAGCATTGTTCGCGTACGCAGCGCTCGAACACACATGGAGCGAGGCCACCGCGCGCAGGACCACCGACGACGCGCCGCGCGCAAGTGCGACGAAAGCGCTCGAACTGCTGCGCCGCTACGTGCGCGAATTCGGCACGAACGCAAAGTATTCGCGTCAGGCGCAGCAACTGATCGGCACCATCACCAACGTCTCCGTCACCGTCATGGCCGGCGCGACGTTCCTTCCCGAATCGGAACAGCAGATCGCGCTCGCGTGGCGCAACACCACACAGGTCGAGCTCGCGATTTACGCGGTCGATCTCACCACCGACGTGCAGCCCACGAACAAAGAGCCGTGGGCGCAAACGATCGACGTTGCCGCACGCACGCCGTTGCGCCGCTGGACGTACGAAACGCGCACGCCGCAATACGAGCCGGGACAGGCGATGCTCGATCTCGATCCGCGTCTGCCGATGGGCGCGTACATCGTCACCGCGCAGGCGGGCGGCCGCACGTCGCGGCAACTGCTGCTCGTCTCCGACGCGCACATCCTCGTGCACATGGCCGGCGGCAGCGCGCGTGTGTTCGTCTCCGACGTGGAGACGGGCGAGCCGATTCCGAATGCGCGCGTGACCGGATGGACCGAGGGACGGACGCCGCAGCGGATCAGCGCGACGACGAATGCAAACGGGCTCGCGGAGTTCGAGTCGCTTCAATCGACGCTCACGCTGATCACCGCCGCGTCGGGCAAGCGGCAGGCGTGGCACCACGGCTACATGTGGAGCTACATGCCGCCGCGCGGCGCCGGGGCGCAGTGGCGCGTCTACGCATTCACCGATCGTCCCGCGTACCGCCCGAACGAAACGGTGCACTGGAAGGTGATCGCACGTGCGCGCGAGGGAAATCGCTGGATCACGCCGAGCGGCACCGTCGAGTACACGATCACCAGTCCGCGCGGCGAGAAGGTTGCGACGGGCAAAGGACAGCTGAATGCGTTCGGCAGTTTCTGGAGCGATCTCGCACTGACCGAGGCGATGGCGCTCGGCGGATACACCGTCGAGTTCCACATCGGCGATCGCAGCCTCGGCTACGCGGAACTGTTCGCGCTCGAGGAGTACAAGCTCCCCGAATTTCTCGTCAACGTCACCACACCCGACGCAACGCAATACCGCCTCGGCGACACAGTCGAGGCGAACATCGAGGCGACGTATTACTTCGGCGGCGGCGTTGCGAATGCGACCGTGGAAGCGGTGGTCTTCTCGAAACCGCTGCAGCGCTACTGGTTTCCGTGGCGCAAATACCCCTGGTACTGGGACGAAATCCGCAGCGACTACCAATCCGAAACCGAGGTGATGCGGCAGACGCTGAAGACCGATGCGAACGGGCGCGCGGTGCTGCGCATCGAGACGCTGCGCGACGCGAACGACACGACGTATCGCATCGAGGCGCGCGTGGTCGATGCATCGCGGCGCGAAGTGACCGGTCAGGGCGTGGTGAATGTGATGCGCCAGCGCTACACGGTGATGGCGCAGCCGGAGCACTACGTCTTCCGTCCTGGCGACAGCGCGTCGGTGCTCTTCAAAGCGATCGATGCGAATGAAAAGCCGGTGCAGACGACCGGCACGGTGACCGTGGTGCGGCGCTTCTGGTCGAAAGACGCGCGCGAGTACACCGACCAGGAAGTGCTCACGCGGCAGCTCGCGACGAATGCAGCGGGCGAGGCGACGCTGACCTTCACGCCGACCGCGATCGGCTATTACGCGATCCGCTGGCGCAGCGGCGATGGCGACACGTCGAGCGCGCGCGACCGCGTGACGGCCGAGACGACGATCTGGGTCACTGATCGGGCGACGACCGACGTCGGCTTCGTGAGCGCGAGCGGCGTCGACGTGATCGTCGACAAGGAATCGATGCGCACGGGCGAAACGGCGAACGTGCTGATCGCGGTGCCGAGCGGCGGCCGCTGGGTGATGCTCACGACCAGCGCGGGGACGCTGCTCGAGACGCAGGTGCTGCATCTCGAGGGCAACGTGCGGCTCGTGCAGATTCCGATCGACGACCGGCACGTTCCGAACTTCTTCATCACCGCTTCGTCGATTTTCGATCGTGAGCTGGCGACCGACGCGGAGCGCATCGTCGTGCCGCCGGCCGAGCACTTTCTCGACGTCGAGGTGAAAACGGATCGCGAGGAGTACGAGCCGCGGCAGGAGGGGAGAGTCACGATCACGACGCGCGATGCGTCGGGCAAACCGGTTGCGGCCGAGGTGGCGCTTGCGGTTTCCGATGAAGCGGTGACGGCGATTCGGCGCGATCCGGCCGGCGATCCGCGGCAGTTCTTCTTCGGCGAGCTGAATCACACGGGAGTGCAGGTCGCGGCGAGCGTGCAGTCGCAGCGGTATGTGAATCTGCGCGAGGAGCGCGAGCGCGCGGCGAAGAACGCGGACGAGCTCGCGCGCCGCCGTGCGGCCGGCCGTCTGGAAGACAGTGAGGAGGGCGGTGTGGTCGGCGGCGTGGTGGGCGGCGCGGTCGGGGCTTTCGACGCTGCGGTTGCGGAGTCGATCACCGTGACAGCGTCCGCCCCGGCGATGGCGCCGAGTCCCGCGCCGCCGCCGCCGCCCGCATCGGTTGCGCCGCCTCCACCGGTCGCGCAGGCGAAAGGTGCCGGTGCGGCGAACGAATCGCAGGTCGTCGTGCGCAGCGACTTCAGGACGACTGCATTCTGGCGGCCCGATGTGGTGACGGATGCGAATGGCACCGCGACGGTGGCGGTGAAGTTTCCCGAGGGATTGACGACGTGGCGTGCGACCGCGCGTGCGGTGACGGCGGGATCGCAGGTCGGCATGTCGTCGTCGACCGCGCGCACGAATCTGCCGATGCTCGTGCGTCTGCAGTCGCCGCGCTTTTTCGTCGTTGGCGATCGCTCGACCGTTTCGGCGGTGGTGAACAACAACACCGATGCCGCGATTACGGTCACGCCGTCGATCGACGTGCAGGGGCTGACGCTCGAGAAAAACGAGACCACGCTCACCGTGCCCGCGCATGGCGAAGCGCGCGCCGACTGGACGGTGATTGCCGATCGCGCAGGCGAGGCGCGGCTGCGCGTGACCGCGCGCGGCGGCGCGTACGGCGATGCGATGGAGAAAACGTTCGTCGTGTACGAGCACGGCATCGACAAGCTCGTCGCACGTTCGGGCAAATTGCGCGGCGACGAAGCTCTGGTGCGGCTCGAACTGCCGCGGGAACGCCGCGCGACCGATCTCACCGTGCAGGTCGCGCCGAGTCTCGCGGTGACGATGCTCGACGCGCTGCCGTATCTGCTCGACTTCCCGTATGGGTGCACCGAGCAGACGATGAGCCGCTTCCTTCCCGCGGCCATCGTCGCGCGCACGCTCGAGCGGCTCGGCCTCGATCCGAACGATCGTCTGCCGCGCGCGAAGCTCGACGCGGTGACGCGCGCGAGCATCAATCGACTGCTCGACATGCAGCACGACAACGGCGCGTGGGGATGGTGGAAAGAGAGTGGCGATGACGCGTACATGACCGCGTACGTGGTGTGGGGCTTCTCGATCGCGCGCGAGGCGAAGATCGAATTCGATCCGCAATCGATCGACAGCGCGGCGGAGTGGCTCGAGCAGAATCTCTCGCAGCAGCGCGACGACTGGAACGGCCAGGCGTGGACGCTGCACGCGCTGTCGGCGTGGCGCGGCAACAAGGTCTCGCCCGCGGAGCGAACGGCGTTCGATGCGGTGTGGTCGCATCGCGAGCGTCTCAGCGCGCAGTCGCGTGCGCTGCTCGCGCTCACCGCGCATCGCTACGGCAACATGGAGCGGGCGCAGGTGCTGGTGCGCAATCTCGAAGACGGCGTGCGCGTCGATCGCGCGCCGGATCAGTCGGTGCTGCTGAAAGGTGCGACGACGACTGCCGAGACGATGGCCACCGCGCATTGGGGTGCGAGCGGTTTCTGGTGGTACTGGTACGAGAGTCCGGTGGAGACGACGGCGTTCGCGCTGCAGGCGCTGGTGACGATCGATCCGAAGAACGCGCTCATCGCGCCGGCGATGAACTGGCTGGTGCGCAATCGCCGCGGTGCGCACTGGAGCAACACGCGTGACACGGCAATCACGCTGCTGTCGATGAACGACTATCTCGAGCAGAGCGGCGAGCTGCGCGGCGATGTGTCGTACGAGCTGTCGGTGAACGGTCGCGTGATCGCGACGAAGACGGTCACCGCGGCCGACGTGCTGCGCGCGCCGAGCCGCTTCTCCATCGCTGCGGACGTGCTGCGCGACACGACGCAGGAAGTGCGCATCCGCCGCACGGGCGGCAACGGTCCGATTTACTTTGCAGCGGAAGCGCGTTTCGTGTCACTCGAAGAGCCGGTGAAGGCAGCCGGCAATGAGCTGTTCGTGAAACGCGAGTACTTCCGCTTCAAGCCCCGCCCGACGCTGCTGAAAGGCATGCAGTACGACCGCGTTCCGCTCCGCGACGGCGAGTCGCTCCCGAGCGGCGAGCGCGTGGAGGTGGTGGTGAGCATGGATGTGAAGAACGACTACGAGTACCTGGTCTTCGAGGATCTCAAGCCCGCCGGCCTGGAAGCGGTGGAACTGCAAAGCGGCCAGCCGCTCTGGGCCACGAATGTGAAGTCGCAGAGCACCGCGTTCGTCTATCAGGAGCTGCGCGACCGCAAAGTGGCGCTGTTCATCGATCACCTCCCGCAAGGCGTATGGGAAGTGCGCTACACCCTCCGCGCCGAAACCCCCGGCACGTTCCACGCGCTGCCGGTCATCGGCCAGGGGATGTATGCGCCGGAAGTGCGTGGGAACTCGGATGAGGTGAGGATGACGGTCACGCAGTGACCGTCGGTGTCGGGTGTCGGGTGTCTGTGG
>JALYOB010000335.1 GCA_030857085.1 Acidobacteriota bacterium
GCTCGACGGCGCGCAACTCTGGGGCGAGTCGTACAACCGCGACGTCGCCGATCTGGTGAAGCTGCAGGACGAGATGTCGCGCGAAATCGCCGACAAACTGCGGCTCAAGCTCACCGGCGCGGAAAAGAAGAAACTGCGCAAGCGCTCCACGGAAAGTAGTGAGGCGTACCAGCTCTATCTCAAGGGCCGCTATCACTGGAACAAGCGAACCGAGGAGAGCCTGCGGCGCGGGATTCAATTCTTTCGGGAGTCGATCGAGCACGATCCCTCCTTCGCCAGCGCCTACGCCGGCCTCGCCGACAGTTTCATCACCCTCGGCACGAACGTCCCTCTGCCGCCGCACGACGTCATGCCGAAAGCAAAAGCAGCCGCGCAGCGTGCAATCGAAATCGATGACGGTCTTGCTGAAGCCTGGGCGTCCCTGGGGGCGGTGCGGTGGTGGTTCGACTGGGATTGGGACGGCGCGGAAGAAGCGTATCGCCGCGCGATCAGCCTCAACCCAAACTACGCGACCGCGCACGATGGCTACGCGATGCTCCTCTGCGCCCGCGGCCGTTTCGACGAAGCGGTGGAGCAGATTTCGAAAGCGTCGGATCTCGATCCGCTCTCGCTCATCATCGCCGTGCACGCGGGCTGGCCGTTTTACTTCGCACGCGATTTCGAATCGGCAATCCGCCGCTTCCGCAAGGCGCTCGACCTCGACGAGAACTTCATCCCCGCGCACGGCTGGCTCGGGATGGCGTTAGGCCAGCAGCGCCGCTATGCCGAGGCGACGGATGCATTCGCGCGCGCGTTCGAGATCGATCGGATCCCGATTCTGCAGGCGATGCTCGCGCATACGCATGCAATCGCCGGCAATCGCGATCAGGCGATGTCGCTGCTCGCGAATCTCCAGGAACAGGCGAAGACGCGCTACATCTCCCCCTACGACATCGCGGTGATTCACGCGGGATTGGGCGACTCGCAAACGGCGATCGATCACCTGCGTGCCGCCGTCGACGATCGCTCGGCGTGGATGGTGTTCGTGAGCATTGACCCGCGCCTCGATCTTCTGCGCCACGATCCTGCGTTCGCGCAGGTTCTTGCGGCGACGGATTGAGAGACGACGAGGGCGATCGGATCGCGGCAAGCGCGCGCCTTTGGCGCGCTGGTGTCAGGTGTCGGGTCTCCGGGACTTTGCGCCTGGGCGCCGCGCGCGGGTGTCCGCCCTCCGGGACTTTGCGCCTGGGCGCCGCGCGCGGGTGTCCGCCCAAGCGCAAACGCCCAGACACCTGACACCCGGCACCCGCGCGGCGCAGCCGCGCGCGACACGGGTCGGCTAAAATCCAGCTGCCATGTCATCACGCAAAGAGCTCCTGGCCCGCGTTTACAACGAACAGATCATTGGTGTGGTGCGCGAAGACACTGCCGAAGCCGCGGCGGCCGTCGCGGAGGCGTACGCGCGCAACGGCATGCGCATCATCGAAGTCACCATGACCTCGCCCGACGCCATCGAACTGATGGCGACACTCCACAAGAACTACGGCAAGACCACCGCGATCGCGGCGGGCACCGTGCGCAGCACCAATGACGCGGCGCTCGCGCGCCGCGCCGGAGCGTCGATCATCGTCTCGCCGCACACCGATGCGCACGTGATCGAGTACGCCGTCGAGAACGATCTTCTGTGCATTGCAGGCGCTGCGACGCCGACCGAAATCATTCGCGCGTGGGAAGCAGGCTGCGACATCGTCAAGGTCTACCCCGCGCAGTTCCTGGGCGGACCCGATTACATCCGCACCATTCGCGGACCGATTCGCGACGTCCCGATGCTTGCCGGCGGACCGGTGCCGCTCGACATGATCGACCACTATCTCGATGCCGGCTGCATTGCCGTGAATCTCGGAGCGTCGCTCGCGGTTCCGGAGTACGTGCAGAACGAACAATGGGACGAGATCGGCAAACGCGTCGCTCTCGCCAACAACGTGATTCTCAGCCGCCGCGCCGTCGAACAGCCGCTCGCGCCGATCTACATCCATTAGATGCCGACCCTTCTCGCGCTCCTTCTCCTCACTGCATTTCCCTCGACCAGCCGCACGGCGTGGATGCGCCCCGACGCGTTCCATCTCGCCATCGGCATGCCCCGCGCCGAGGTCATGCGCGCGCTGAAAAGCTGGGAGGCGAAGCCTGGCAAAGACGCGAACGAACTGATCGTCGACTACAGCGAAGACAAATCGCTGACCCTCGGCTTCACGAAAGACCGCCTGACATCCTTACGCTTCGAGCTCTTCGCGTACTTTCCGATCGTGCGCATGGCCTTCGACGAGGAAAAGCAGCACCTGCTCAGCGCCCACGGCAAACCGCGCAAAGCCACCGCCTCGATCCTCATCTACGACAACACCCTCCCGAACATGATCGTGGTCGTCAATGACGACCCGAAGACGGAGCAGGGGAAGAAGGGGTTGGGGGTGCTGGCGGTGCGGTATTACGACCCGCGAGTGTAATGAATTGAAAATTGAAAATTGAAAATTGAAAAATCGGCACGGTGAATGGCAGGGATTCCGCGCCGTCTCCGCGGCGCGGAATGACACGTTCCACGCGTGTCATCTTTTTCAATTTTCAATTTTCAATTTTCAATTCATCACCGCGAAACCGGCGCGCTGACACGACGCCCTCTATTTGCTTCCCGGCGTCGCCAGCGCCTGCGTCGCTTTCTCCCGCGCCACGTACCGTCCCGTCTTTCCCTCGTACACGAAGATCCCTTCGCCGAGGGTGCCGACGAAGTAGCGTTCGGGGGTGAAGGGGTCGGGGACGACGGAGGTGATCTCGGTGTTGCGCGCGGGGAGCGTGATCTCGCTCCACTGCGCATCCGTCGAGTCGGCGATCAGGATCTCGCGCTGCTCGCGTGAGGTGAGGAAGAGGAGCTGGCCGCTGCTGCGGCTGCCGCCGTGCACGGATGCGAACTGCGCGTTCGGTGCGTCGGCCGCCTGCCACTTCCCCTTCTCGTCGAGCGTTCCTGCGTACACGCCGTGCGAGCCGGCGATGAAGACGTTGTCGGTGCCGCCGATGCTGCGGATGGCAATCGTGCGGCCTTTCGCCGGCGCACCTTCGACCGTCATCCACTTCGTGCCGTCGAACACTTCCAGCCCGCCGGCCGTGAGCGCGTAGAGCGCCTTGCTGCCGTTGAGCGAGCCGATGGCCATGTCGATGGCGCGGTTCGTCGCACCGGCGAGGCGATACCAGTTCTTCCCGCCGTCGCGGGTCGTGAACACGCCCTCCGCCGTCGCGGCGAAGCCGCGCGTGCGATTGAAGCGGAGCACCTTGTCGACGCGAATCGGGAAATCCGACGGCGCCGCCTGCGTCCACTCTTCGCCGTCATTGCTCCAGAAGAAGCCCTTCTCCGTACCGGCGAGGAACTTCACGTCCGCATCCGCCTCGGACGCAACGACGAGCGACATCACTTCGGGCAGAGCCGTGCGGCTCGCCTTCTCCCACGTCTTTCCCGCGTCGTTCGAGCGATAGATGCCCGACGCCGCGCCGCCGAAGACGACCGACGCGTAGATGCGATTCTTCTGGAACGGATCGGGGACGATGTTCTTGATGCGGAGGTTGTGCAGACCGTCCGAGGTCCGCTTGAACGACTTGCCGCGATCGTTGGAGACATACACGCCATCGCCCTCGATGCCGAGGATGATGCGTTGCGGGCGCTGGGGATGGAGGACGATCGAGTTGATGACCAGACCTTCGTCGGTCAGCACATACCAGCTCTTGCCCTTGTCTTCCGAGCGATAGAGACCGGCGACCGAGCCGGCGTAAACCACGTCCTTGTCGCAGGGATCGATGTCGACGTCGTGAATGCGGCGGTTGTTGAAGCCGTCGCGATAGCGGGTCCAGTTGTCGCCGCCGTTCTGCGAGTTGTAGACCCAGCCGCAGGTTGCGACCCAGACGTTGTCCGGCTGCGACGGATCGATGGTGATGTGGAACATGTCGGTATCGAGGACCATCCCCTCCGCGACGTGCTTCCACGACCTGCCGCCGTCATCGGTGCGCCATCCCTGGCGCCACGTGCCGATGAAGATGCGGTCGTTCGTGCGCGGGTCGACGGCCAGCGACTCGACGTTGATCTGATCGGAGATCTGCTCCCATTTCCTGCCGCCGTCGCGGCTGCGGTAGACGCCGGTCAGGCCGCCGACCACGACAAAGTTCGCGTCGTTCGGATCGACTGCGATCGCGCGGACGGAAAAGTTCTCGAGACCGCCGTCGCGGCGCTCCCAGCTCTTGCCGCCATCATTCGAGACGGCGATGACGCCACCGCCCCAGAGGCCCCACGATGCCGCCCAGAGACGCCCTTCGCGATCGAGCACCAGGTTGTCGACGACATAGTCGGGGAAGGGAGTGCCGTAACGGGGATTCACCCAGCTCTTCGCGCCGTCGCGCGAGACGTAGACCTCACCGCTGCTCGTGCCGAGGTAGAGCGTGTCGGGGTCGCGCGGATCGGCGATCAGCGCGCGGACGTCCGCACCAAACAAACCGGCGCGGCGCCACTGCGCCGCAAGAGGAGTGGTCGAGACAAGAATCGCGAGGAGAATCAGGAGTTTACGCATACCCGCCCGGTGACGATAGTTTTACCACACGCGGCCTTAGCAAACGGGCCGCCATGTGCGCGCGGCGGGGCCGCGGTTGGCGGGGCCGCGGTTGGCGGTTGTCGGTTGTCGGTTGTCGGGGCGCCCGTTGGGCGCGGTTCTCCGTTGTCCGTTATCCGTTGAGGGTGAGGTCTCGCGATACGGCACCCTGAACGGACAACCGACAACCGACAACCGATAGCAGCGTCGCGCGCAAAGCGCGCGGCGCTGCTATCCTTCCGCGCCACATGACCACTCTCCGCACTTGCGTGTTTCCGTGCGCGGGCTTCGGCACCCGCTTCTTTCCGGCCACGAAGGTCATTCCGAAAGAGATGTTGCCGCTCGTCGACAAGCCGATTCTGCAGTACGGGATCGAAGAGGCGCGCGACTCGGGCATGGACAAGCTCGTCATCGTCAACTCGAAGGGGAAGGAGTCGATCTTCGACCACTTCGATCGCACGGCCGAGCTCGAACGCTCGCTGCGGGAGCGCGGAAAGGACGAACTGCTCGCGGAAGTGGACGCGGTCAGCCGCATGGTCGACCTCATCGCCGTCCGCCAGAAAGAAGCCCTCGGCCTCGGGCACGCCGTCCTGACCGCGCGCGATGCGGTCGGCAACGAGCCGTTCGCGGTCGTGCTGCCGGACGACGTCATCCTCGCCGAGCTGCCGTGCCTTCTGCAGATGCGGCGTGTGTTCGAAGACACAGGACGCCCGGTCGTCGCGCTGATGGAAGTGAGCGAGGAAGAGACGTCGCGCTATGGCATCGTCGCGGGCGAGCTCGTGAGCGAGCGCCGCTTCCTCGTCAAAGACATGGTCGAGAAGCCGAAGAGCGATCCCCCCTCGCGCTACGCCATCATCGGCCGCTACATCCTTCCGCCGGAAGTCTTCCCCTATCTCGAGAACAC
>JALYOB010000045.1 GCA_030857085.1 Acidobacteriota bacterium
GTCAAAGCGGCGACTCGCGTCGCCGCACTCCAAACGCGTCATCTGCGCTCCCGGGAAATCGCGGCGCTCAGCGCGGCCGCGAACTGGTCGAGCTGTTCGCGCGTGTGCAGCTCGGTAACGGCGACGAGAAAGTCGCGCTCGTGTCCTTCGAAGAACTGCCCAAGCGGAATGCCGCCAAGGATTTTCGATTGCTCGAGGTCTTTCAGAATTTCGTCGGCGGGGAAGGGAGTGCGCACGACCATCTCGTTGTAAATCGGGCCGCCGAACGGCAGCTCGACCGAGCTGATCTCGCGCAGTTTTCCGCGCAGATACGCTGCTTTCTGCGCGCACTGCGTTGCCACTTCGCGCAGACCCTCTTTGCCCATCAGCGAGAGATACATGTTCGCCGCGAGCGCGATCAGCGCCTCGTTCGTGCAGATGTTGGAGGTCGCCTTGCCGCGGCGGATATGCTGCTCGCGCGTGGCAAGAGTCAGCACGAACGCGCGCTTGCCGTCGACGTCGACGGTCTCGCCGACCAGGCGTCCCGGCATGTGGCGCTTGAGCGCGTCGCGCACGACCATGAAGCCGACGTACGGGCCGCCGAACTGGGTCGGGATGCCCCACGCCTGTCCTTCGCCGACGCAGATGTCGAAGCCATGCTGTCCCGGAGGAGCGAGCAGGCCGAACGACGTTGCTTCGGCGACGACGGCGATCTTCGTAACGTTGCCCGCGGCCTGTGCAACCGCGTCGTAATCTTCGACCACGCCGAAGAAATTCGGAGACTGCACCGCTACCGCGAAGGCATCGCTGCTTGCGGCGCGAAGCGCGTCGAGATCGACTCGGCCATCCGCGCCGTAGCCGACTTCCACGATCTCGATGCCGAGGTTCTGGATGTAGGTGCGGACGGTCTGCAGGTAGTGCGGATGGATGGATTTGGCGAGGACGACCTTCGTCTTCCCCTTCACCAGCCGCTCGGCCATCAGCACCGCTTCACAAAGAGCGGTCGAGCCGTCGTACAGCGATGCGTTGGCGACATCGAGGCCGGTCAGCAGGCACTGGTGCGTCTGATATTCGAAGATCGACTGCAGCGTTCCCTGCGAGACTTCCGGCTGATACGGCGTGTACGAAGTGAGGAACTCCGAGCGCGTGAGCAGCTGGTCGATCATCGCCGGCTGGTAGTGCGAATACGCGCCGCCGCCGAGGAACGAGACGTGATCGGCGGAGGTCATGTTGCGCGCGGCGAGGCGGCGGAACCAGCGGCGCGACTCGATCTCCGACCAGGGGCCGGGGATGTCGAGCAGCCCGCCGAGCTTCACCTCGTCGGGGATGGTCTCGAACAGCCGGTCGATGCTCTCGACGCCGATCGTCTCGAGCATCTCGCGAATGTCCTCACCCGCGTTGGGGATGTAGCGGTGGGAGGAGGAGGGGGAGGTGGGGTCGGGGAGAGTCATGGAATTGAAAATTGAAAATTGAAAATTGAAACCACAAGGAGAACTGACCGTGAGGCTTCACGGTTTCAATTCTCAATTTTCAATTTTCAATTTCGCCTTACTAATGCGCCGATTCTTTCTCGATGTACTCTTCGTACTCTTCTGCGGTCATCAGCTCGTCGATCTCGGTCGGGTCGCTGACTTTCACGCGGATCATCCAGCCGTCGCCGTAGGGGTCGGTGTTGACGAGCGCGGGGTTGTCGGCCAGCGCTTCGTTGATTTCCACGACCTCGCCGGAGATGGGCGAGAACAACTCGGAAACGGCTTTGACCGACTCGATGCTTCCCAGCTCGTTGGCGGCCTCGAGCTCACTGCCGACCTGCGGCAGCTCGACGAACACGACGTCGCCCAGCTCTTTCTGCGCGTAGTCGGTGATGCCGATCGTGGCGATCTCGCCCTCGAGATGAACGTACTCGTGGCTCTTGGCGTAGCGGTTGTCTTCGGGAGTGCTCATGAGTTCCTCCAGGCGCGAGCGGAGCGCGCGTGCTTACTTGGCTCTCTTGTAGAACGGGGTTGGAACGACGCGCGCCCGAGTCTCTTTTTCGCGGATCAGAACGAGAAATTCGCTGCCCGGGGCGGCTTTGTCGAGCGGAAGATAAGCGAGTCCGATCGCTTTTTTCAACGTCGGTGAATGCGTGCCTGACGTCACCACGCCGATCTCTTCCTTGCCGTCGACGATCGGATAGCCGTGGCGGGCGATGCCGCGGTCGACCATCTCGAATCCGGCCAGCTTGCGGCGCGGCCCTTCGGATTTTTCGCGCTCGAGCACATCGCGTCCGGCGAAGTCGCCCTTTTCCAGTTTGACGATCCATCCGAGGTCGGCCTCGATGGGGGTGGTGGTGTGATCGATGTCGTTGCCGTAGAGCGCCATCTTCGCCTCGAGGCGCAGCGTGTCGCGCGCGCCGAGGCCGCAGGGCTTCGCGCCGGCTTCGACGATCCTGCGCATGATGCGCGGCGCGTCGGCCGGCGGGATGTAGATCTCGAAGCCGTCTTCGCCGGTGTAGCCGGTGCGGGAGACGATCGCCGGAACGCCGTCGACGCTGCCGCGCTCGAAGCGGTAGTACTTGATGCCGGCGAGATTGACCTCGGTCATCGCCTGCAGCAGACGCTCCGCATTCGGACCCTGAATCGCGAGCTGCGCGTACTCGGCGCTGACGTTGCGGACGTCGACGTCGAGACCGCTCGCGCTCTGCTGCAGCCACTCGAAGTCTTTGTCTGTATTCGAAGCGTTGACCACGACGAAAAAGTCGTCGGCCGCGATCTGATAGATGAGGATGTCGTCGACGAAGCCGCCGTTCGGATAGAGCAGGCCGTTGTAATGCGCGCGTCCGTCGGCGAGTTTCGAGACGTCGTTGCAGGTCGTCCGCTGCAGCAGCTCCGAGGCCTGACGCCCGCGGACGGTGATCTCACCCATGTGCGAGACGTCGAACAGACCGACGCTGGTGCGCACCGCCTCATGCTCATCGAGGATGCCGCTGTACTGCACCGGCAGCTCCCAGCCGCCAAAGTCGACCATCTTGCCGCCGAGCTCTTTTTCGACCTCGTTGAGGGGCGTTTTCATCAGCGTCTCGTCTGACATGCGGCGCACACTAGCACTGCGTGAGAGAATTGAAAATTGAAAATTGAAAATTGAAAAACAGCGCTGTTGCGGCCGTTTCGCTTGTTTTCAATTCTCAATTTTCAATTTTCAATTTGCTTCACCGGGAGGGCGGGCGTGCGGACAGAAATCGGCGATTTCCTCGACTATCTCACCTACGAGCGGAACGTCTCCGGCAACACGATTGCCGCGTATCGCGATGATCTGGAGTCGTTCGTCGGGTTTCTCTGTAATGACTATCTGAGCATGGGGCGCGATCAGCTCGAGCTGAAGCGCGTCGACCATCTCGCGGTGCGTTCGTATCTGGCTCATCTCACGCGGCGCAAGCTCAGTCGCTCGACGATTGCCCGTCATCTCTCCGCGCTGCGCACGTTTTTCAAGTACCTCGTGCGCGAGGAAATTGTGGAGGCGAATCCGGCGCGCACGGTCTCGACGCCGAAGCGGGAGAAGCATCTGCCCGCGGTGATGCAGCCTGCGGACGTCACACTTCTTCTCGAGCAGCCCGATACGTCGACGAATCTCGGCCTGCGCGACGCGGCGTATCTCGAGCTGCTCTACGCCTCCGGACTGCGCATCGGCGAACTGGTGGGCATCGACATCGATGATCTCGAATTGCGCGCGCGTCTGGTGAAGGTGCGCGGCAAGG
The DNA here is from genome assembly GCA_030857085.1 of Acidobacteriota bacterium. GTDB lineage: Bacteria > Acidobacteriota > Thermoanaerobaculia > Gp7-AA8 > Gp7-AA8 > QHVT01. The sequence goes on from JALYOB010000045.1 coordinate 3,713, forward strand.
GTTCGAAAGAGCGCATCGTGCCGTTCGGCTCGAAGGCGGAGGCCGCGCTGCGTGCCTATCTCGCGGTGCGCGGCGAGCTGGCCAAAGACGCCGACGAGCGGGCGGTGTTCGTCAACTACCGCGGCCAGCGCATCACCACCCGCAGCGTACGCCGCCTCTTCGATGGCTACGTGAAGCAGGCCGCATTGCGCTCCGGCATCTCGCCGCACACGCTCCGACATTCGTTCGCGACGCACCTTCTCAACGCCGGCGCCGATCTCCGCGGCATCCAGGAACTCCTCGGCCACGCTTCGCTTTCGACGACGCAAAAGTACACGCACCTGAATGACTGGCAGTTGATTGCGGTGTACAAAAAGGCGCATCCGCGGGCGTGAAAAGGTGTCATCCCGAGCGAAGTCGAGGGATCCCCTTCCGACAGGCAACCGCACGCGCTGATGCGGGGGATGCCTCGACTTCGCTCGGCATGACACGCGGCGATTCTCTAGAATCGGCCCGTGATCCGCGCGATCGTCCATCACGGTTTCCTCGGGACCGCGATCGAATACTTTGCCGTCGTCGTCGGCCCCGACGTCGACCGGCGCTTTTTCTTCGAGCAGATCGCGGCGCCGCGCGGCGACGTGGTTCGTTACTTTGGCGGCAATTCGGAGATCGTGCTCAATCCGGAAGGAGTGAGCTTCCGCGGCAACGGCGGCATCTTCGGCGAGTACATGTTCGGCGGGCATCTGCCGGTCGGCGATCTGCTCAACGAAGAAGTGGTCAACCGCCTCGCGCTGTTCGGGACGATGGTCGATGCGAAAACGCACGAGCTGCGCTTCAGCGCGAATACGGTCGGTTTCGAACGGTGGGACAGCCTCTTTCTGCAGGGCAACGCCGTCGCGAACTATTTCTTCTTCATCGACGATCGCAAACGCTATCGCGACACGGGTGATCGTCAGGAAGCGACGCTCAAGCTCGCGGGCAAGCTGCTCAAGCGCTCGCGCAGAGTCGGCGCGGGCAACTTCCTCGCGCTGGGTCACGAGATCCTCGAAGCGCTCAACGAGCCGGAGTCGACGCTCGTCCTCGTGCGCACCGTGCATCGCGCGCATCAGCGCTTCGCGGAGCTGTGTCAGCAGGCATACGCGACCACGCGCACGCTCGAGGAAGTCGACGACGTCGCCGGCGCGCTCGACATCGAGCCGTATCAGCGCGAGCGCATTCAGATCGACGTCATCTATCGCCACCCCGACAACCAGCAGCTGATCGACGAATACAAACGCATTCTCGCGTCGTGCGCCGGCTCGACCATCGACTCGTCTGCACGCGCGCGCCTGATGCGTCTGCGCACGCTCTCGTTGCGCAACGAAGTGCCTCTTTCGATCTTCGACACGCTCGAAGAGATCGTGCTGCAGGAGCCGCGCGCGGTCGTCCGCAAGGAAGACGAGCCCGATTACATTCAATCCACCCGCGAAATCCTCGGCGGCTTTTTGTTAGGCCGCAACATCACGCGCAAGCTCTCCTCGCTCGACCTCGTGCAGCTGATGGAAAACAAACAGCGCGCGGCGGCGATGCGCGATCAGACGTTTGAGGAAGTGCTGCTCGAAACCGGAAGACTCATCGACGAGATCAGCCGCGAGGAAGAGGATTACGAACGCCTCGAATCATTCGGCGAACTGGTGACTCTCTTCGATCGCATCGATCACACCACGACGCTGCTCAACCGCCTCGCATTCATGGACGACGTCGAGCTGACGCAGGAACAGGTGCGCTCTCTCATCGGAAACATGCAGGTCTTCGAGAAACTGCGCCGCGGCCTCTTTCAGCAGCTGTTCATCGATCCGGTGGTGAACAACGAATACGCGCTCGCGTACGGCAAGAAGAAGCTGTACGCGCTGACCCTCGGCATGATCTCGATCGAGAACAACGAAGAGTCGATCGGCGGCGTGGTCGAAGCAGTCGCATCGCTCAACCGGCACGAGCGCGCGTATTTCGCCGCGTACAACCTCGCGCGCCGCCGCATGGCGAACTTCTATCTCGAGCTCAACACGCCGGAAGGACGGGACACGTTCCGCCGCGAAATCCGCGCCGAGATCGCGCACGACCCCGAGCTGCAGGAACTCCACGAATTCATGACCGAGGGATTGCTGGAAGAGGTGATCACCAAGATCCGCCTCGAGGCTTTCTACATCAACCAGCTTCTGCCGCGCATCGTCGAAGAGCAGGACTCCCGGCTCCGCAACGACTTCCTCTCCAACTCCGGCCTCGATCGCTTCCAAATCGAAGAGCTGGAGAGTGAGTATTTCGAGATGCGCGCGTTCCCGCCGCAGTTGCTGGAAGTGATTCAGAGGCCGGGGTGAATCGGTTGTCCGTTGTCCGTTATCCGTTCAAGGTGATGTAGTGCGAAGCATCACCTTGAACGGACAACGGAGAACGGACAACCTTCTTGCATGACCAACCGCCTCGCCCACGAAACCTCCCCTTACCTTCTCCAGCACGCGCACAACCCGGTCGATTGGTATCCGTGGGGAGAGGAGGCGTTTGCGAAGGCGCGGGAGGAGGACCGGCCGATCTTTCTTTCGATCGGCTATTCGGCGTGTCACTGGTGTCACGTCATGGAGCGGGAGTCGTTCGAGAACGCGAAGATCGCGGAGATCCTCAATGAAGACTTTGTCGCCATCAAGGTCGATCGAGAGGAGCGGCCGGACGTCGACTCGATCTACATGCAGGCGGTGCAGATGATGACCGGGCATGGCGGGTGGCCGATGTCGATGTTCCTCACGCCGGACGGCAAGCCGTTCTTCGGCGGGACGTACTTTCCGCCCGAGGATCGGCATGGGATGCCGAGCTTCCAGCGGGTGCTCGAGCATGTGGTGAATGTCTATCGCTCGCGGCGCCACGAAGTCGAAGAAGCATCGAAGGAAGTGCAGACCGCGATGTCGCGCGAGCTGAACGCGCGCGGCAAAGGAAGGGCGATCGATCATGCTGCGCTCGATGGTGCGGCCGCACGCATCGCCGGCAACTACGATCCGGTACACGGCGGATTCGGCGGCGCGCCGAAGTTCCCGCCGTCGATGACGCTCGACTTTCTGATGCAGGTCTGCCATCGGGCGAATCACACGAAGCTGCGCGAGATCGTCGTCGACACGCTGAGGAAGATGGCGCGCGGCGGCATGTACGACCAGGTCGGCGGCGGCTTTCATCGCTACTCGGTCGATGCGCGCTGGCTCGTGCCGCATTTCGAGAAAATGCTGTACGACAACGCGCTGCTCGCACGGCTCTACACGCGTGCGTGGCAGTGGACGAAAGATCCCTTCTTCGCGCAGATCGCGAACGAAACGCTCGGCTGGGTGATGCGCGAGATGACCTCACCCGACGGCGCGTTCTACGCGACGCTCGACGCCGACTCGGAAGGAGAAGAAGGAAAGTTCTACGTCTGGTCCCGCGCCGAAGTGATGGAAATCCTCGGTGACGACGAAGGACGCGTGTTCTGCGCGCTGTACGACATCAGCGACCGCGGGAACTGGGAAGGTCACAACATCCTCAACGTGCCGCGCGATCCGGAGAGCGTGGCCGCCGATCTCGGCGTCACCCTCGACCAGCTCGCGGACGTGGCGATGCGCGGCAAGTGCAAGTTGTACGGCGAGCGCGCGAAGCGCGTGTGGCCCGGGCGCGACGAGAAGATGCTCGCGGGATGGAACGGCTGGATGCTGGCCGCGTTCGCGGAAGCAGCGTTGGCGTTCGACGAAGAGGCGTATCGCGACGTGGTGCGGCGCAACGCGGACTTTCTGCTGACGCGCATCGACCCGAACGGCCGGCTCACGCGTCACGCGAAAATCGCAGGTCTGCTCGAAGACTATTCAGGCGTGGGATGGGGACTCGCGCTCGCCTACGAGGCGACGCATGAACGCCGCTTTCTCGACGGTGCGCGCACGCTGGCCGATCAGATCCTCACGCGCTTCCGCGACGAAAAGAACGGCGGCTTCTTCGACACGCCGATCGACCACGAGAAGCTGATCACGCGTCCAAAGGATGTTTTCGACAACGCGACGCCGGGTGCGAACTCGGTCACGTGCGAGCTCCTGCTCCGGCTCGCGTTGCTGTTCGGCAGTGAAGACTACGCACGCGCGGCGACCGAGACGCTCGACGCCCTCTGGCCGCTCGCCGACCAATACCCCTCCGGCTTCGGCTTCCTCCTCGGCGTCGCGGAATGGCGCGCGGGACAGCCAAAGGAGATCGCGCTGACCGGCGACTTTGCGGCACTGCGCCGCGTGGTCGGCGAAACGTTCCTCCCGCATCGCGTGCTCGTGGCGGGCGAACAATCCGCCGACCTGCCGCTCATGCAACATCGGCCCGCGGACAAGACGCTCGCGTACGTGTGCATCGGGTACGCGTGCGAGGAGCCAGTGGGTGATGCGGCGAGGTTGAGGGAGTTGTTGTGATGGGGGTTGTCGGTTGTCGGTTGTCGGTGACTGGTTGTCCGTTGTCCGTTGTCCGTTCAGGGTGAAGTAGCGAAGCACCGAGAACCGACAACCGACAACCGATAACCCGACCGCCAACCCACTAACGGACAACGGAGAACGGACAACCGCACTTACGGCGTTTTCGGCACGATCACCGTCTCCGAGCGCACCGGCTTGCTCTCATTTCCGCTCTTGTCCACCGCCGTCACTTCGTAGGTGTAGCCGATGCCGATGTCGATGGAGATGTCGATGAAGTTGGTGCCGTGCAGTGGCTGGGGCGTGAGCTTGAGGCGGAAGCGGCCTTCGTTGCGGTAGACGAAGTATCCATCGAGATCCGAGGCGTCGACCGGATCCCACAGCAGGCGCACCTGCTTCGTTTCGAGGAGCGGCGTGATGCTCGCCGGCGCGGGAGGCGGAACGAGATCCTTGAACGTTGCGCGCACCGGTTCGGAGACCGCGCCCTGCAGCAGCGGCGGTCCTTCGAGCGCGACCGCGCTCACGCGGTATTCATGCTCGCCGTACGACGGCACGTCCGTGTACGTGGTCCCTTTCACCAGCGCGTTGTTCACGGGGGCGGTGAACTCGTTGATCGCCTCGCCGGGGGCGGTGCGATAGATCTGGTAGCCCGAGATCACCGGCGCTTCCTGGCCGCTCACCGACGTCTTCGGCGCCTGCCATGACAGCACCACCCCTTCTGCTTTCGGCGCCGCGGTCACTGCGGCGGGCGCGGCTGCGACCGGCAGAGGAACGATCGTGGCGAGGTTCGAGACGTCGCTGCGCGCGGTGCCGCCGACCGTCACGACCGCATACGTCACCCGCAGCGGCCGTCCGCCCGGCGAGCGGAACGGCGGCGTATCTGCATAGATGAGACGCGAGCCGGCCGTGGCATTCGCCAGGTTGGCCTTTTCTATGCTGTCAATGCGCGTACTGAGGCGCGCGAACTGCGCCTGCGGCACCGTCGGGATTTTCGCGAACAGCGTCACCGGCTCGGGCAACGTCGGATCGACGTCGCCGGGCAGAATCTGATTCGGGTCCCGGCCCACCGCAGAAGCAGGCAGCTCCTCGGTGTAACGAAGGATGTGGATCCGGTGAATGTCAGTGAGGCTGCGGCCGGCCGTGGTGAGCGACGGGTAGCTCCACGTCAGGATCACCTGTCCGGCTCGCTGTGTTACAACGAGGTCGCTCGTCGCCCGCGGGATCACCGGAACGGGCGGCCGCGGATCGCCGCGTTTGCCGCAGGCAAGAGCCACAAACACGAACGCCACGAGCGCTTTCCGAGTCATCGCGGCGGATTGTAGCGAGGTAAAGATCGAATGTGCGGAATCATCGGATATGTCGGCACGCGTGACGTCGTTCCCGTGCTGATCGGCGGGCTCAAGAAACTCGAATACCGCGGCTACGACAGCGCGGGCGTCGCGGTCGTCAACGGCCACGGCGTCGACGTCGTGCGCGCCGAAGGAAAGCTCTCGAATCTCGAAGCGAAACTCGGCGATCAGCCGCTGAACGGCAACTTCGGCATGGGCCACACCCGCTGGGCGACGCACGGCAAGCCGAACGAGAACAACGCCCACCCGCACCGCGACTGCACGGGCAACGTGGTCGTGATCCACAACGGCATCATCGAGAACTTTCTCCCGCTCAAGCAGCGCCTCAAAGAGAAAGGGCACCAGTTCAAGAGCGAGACGGACACCGAAGTCGTCGCGCATCTGATCGAGGAGTACCGCAAAGACGGAACGGCCTTCACCGAAGCGGTGCGCAAGGCGCTCAAGGAGCTCGAAGGGCACTACGCGCTGGTGATGATCGCGGCCGACGAGCCGGGCACGATCGTCGCCGCCAAACATGGTCCGCCGCTCGTCGTCGGCCTCGGCGAGGGGGAGAACATCATCGCCTCCGACGTCGCGCCGCTCCTCACCTACACCCGCAACATCATCTATCTCGAAGACGGCGAGTACGTCGTCGCGAACGATCGCAAGGTCGAGCTCTTCGGCCGCGACGACTCGAAGGTCGAGCGCGAGGCGAAACGGATCACGTGGGACGCGGTGGCAGCCGAAAAAGAAGGCTATCGCCACTACATGCTCAAGGAGATTCACGAGCAGTCGCGCGCGGTGCGCGACACGTTCAACGGCCGGATGTTCGAGGAATCGGGCGAGGTCTTTTTCAACGACCTGCAGCTCACGCCCGAGGACTGGGCGAAAGTGAAGCGCGTGCACATCGTGGCGTGCGGCACGTCGTGGCACGCAGGCCTCGTCGGCAAGTTCCTCATCGAAGCAGCGTCGCGGCTGCCGGTCGAAGTCGACTACGGCTCCGAGTACCGCTATCGCGATCCGATCGTCGACGAGAGCACGCTGGTCATCGGCGTCACGCAATCCGGCGAGACCGCCGACACGATCGCCGGCATGCAGGAAGCGAAAGGCAAAGGAGCGAAGCTCATCGCGATCTGCAACGTGTTAGGCGCAGCCGCAACGCGCATGTCCGACGGCGTGATCTACACGAACGCCGGTCCTGAGATCGGCGTCGCGTCGACGAAAGCGTTCACCACGCAGCTGACCGCGTTTCATCTGCTGTCGCTCTACATCCGCCAGCTGCGCGGCGAATCGCGCGACGCGATCCGCGCGGAGATGCACGAGCTCTCGACCATTCCTCACAAGATCGAGCACCTGCTCAAAACGCAGGAGAAGAAAATCCAGCAGCTCGCCAACCGCTATCACAACGCCCAGGACTTTCTCTTCCTCGGCCGCGGCGTGCATTACCCGATCGCACTCGAGGGCGCGCTCAAGCTCAAGGAAATCTCGTACATCCACGCCGAGGGGTATCCGGCGGGCGAGATGAAGCATGGACCCATTGCGCTGATCGACGAGAACATGCCCATCGTGGCGATCGCCACGCGCACCGCGGTCTACGAGAAAGTCGTCTCGAACCTGCAGGAGTCGAAGGCTCGCGACGGAAAGCTGATCGTGATCTGCGACGAAGGCGACGAAGAGATGCGCAAGTTCGCCGACGAGATCATTGAAGTGCCGCACACGATCGAACGGCTGCAGCCGATCCTCGCGGTGATCCCGACGCAACTGCTCGCGTACTACATCGCCCTCCGCCGCGGCGCGGACGTCGATCAGCCGCGCAATCTGGCGAAGAGTGTGACGGTGGAGTAGGCGGTTGTGCCGGTTGTCCGTTGTCCGTTCAGGGCGATGTTCCGCGCGGGACGAAGCACCACCTGAAACGGACAACGGATAACGGACAACTATGCCTCACCGAGAACCGACAACCGACAACAACGAAAACCTACGCCCGCGCCGCGTTCCTCGTGCGCACGGCTCGCGTCATCAGGCCGCCGATCAGGTAGATCGCGCCGAGGAGGATGTGGACGCCGTGGTCCATCGATCCGAACTCGAGCACGCCCGGGATGATCTTGAGCAGCTTGGCGTCGTGGGGGCCGGGGACGCCCGGAACTCCGTCGCTGCCGGCGATGAAGCCGGCGACGCCGAGGAGCAGATAGACGGCGCCGAACGCGATGCAGAACGTCTTCGCGGCGCTGACCGTCCCTTTCAAACCAAAGTAGAGCGACGCGGCGCCCGTGACGAGGTGAACGATGTTGTGTGCGGCCGAGAGGTGCATGCCGAGCACCTCCGGCATGATGAAGCCGAGAACACCAACGAGCAGGAATCCAGCACCGAGGACCGTTGCGATCCGGTTGGCCATACTTCCCTCCTTCTGCAAGATCGAGGGATTATGCACGACTCAGCGCGAGATCCAGCCGCCGCCGAGACACAGATCTTTCTGATAGAAGACCACGGCCTGACCGGGAGCGACCGCGCGCAGCTTGTGCGCGAACGTGACGCGGGCGCGATCACCACCGATCGGAGTGACGGTCGCGGCAACATCAGCCATGCGCGACCGCACACGCGCCTGCACCTCGATCGGACCGGACGGCGCTTCGCCGGAAATCCAGTGCACGCGCTGCGCGATCAGCTCGTCTTTTTCGAGGGTCGATGCAGGACCGACCACGACGCGCTTCGTGAAGGGATTCACGTCGACGACGTACGTCCGCTCGCTGCTGCCGCCGAGATCGAGTCCGCGGCGCTGTCCGATGGTGAAGTGGTAGTAGCCATCATGCGTGCCGACGACGTTGCCTTCGGTGTCGACGATGTCGCCCGCTGCCTCACTGCGCGGAATGCCCGACTCCCGCTCGACGATCGCGGCGTAGCCGTCTTTCTGCGGGACGAAGCAGATCTCGTACGACTCCTTTTTGCGCGCGACGGAAAGGCCTGCCTCTTCGGCGATCCCGCGCACCTCGGGCTTGGTCAGCTCGCCCAACGGAAAGAGCGCTTCGGCGAGCTGCGACTGAGAGAGCTCGAAGAGGAAGTAGCTCTGGTCTTTCGCCAGATCGAGCGCTTTGCGGAGCTCGAAGCGATCGCCGTCGCGGGTGATGCGGGCGTAGTGACCGGTGGCGATTTTGTCGGCGCCGATGGCGACCGCTTTCTGGTGAAAGGTCGCGAATTTGACGTGCGTGTTGCAGAGGACGCACGGGCTGGGGGTGGTGCCTTCGAGGTAGCCCTGCACGAACGGCGTGACGACTTTCTCGTGAAAGTTCGCCTCCATGTTCAATGTGAAGTGAGGGATCTCGAGGCGCCAGGCGACACGGCGTGCATCGGCAAGGTCGTCGATGGTGCAGCAGCCGCCGTAGGTCGTGTCCGCGGCGGCGAGGTTGTCGTACATCTGCATCGACAAACCGACCACTTCGTGGCCCTGCGATTTGAGGAGGTATGCGGCGGTCGAGGAGTCGACCCCGCCGGACATGGCGACGGCGATCTTCAACTGGAACCGCCAACTCTCCGCAGATCAGGCATAATTCCCCCGCTTTGGAGAGCAGTGACAGCTTTACGATCCTCGTCGTCGACGATGATCCCGGCATCCGCAAGATGATCATCGCGGCGCTTCGCCGCGGCGACCTGCCTTACACGTTCATCGAGGCAGGCAACGGACGCGAGGCGCTCGATCTGATGCACGAGCAGCATCCGCACGTGGTCGTGCTCGATCTGATGATGCCGATGGTCTCAGGCTGGGACGTGCTGCGCGCCCGCGCCGATGATCCGGAGCTGCGCGCAATCCCGGTGATCGTGGTCAGCGCGAATCGCGACCCGGAAGTCGCGACGGCGGTGAATGCCGGCATCTGCGCGTTCCTGCCGAAGCCGTTCGACATCGGCGCGCTCAGCGCGCTTGTGCGGTCGTGTATCCCCGACGCGTGAGGGGACGACCGGGGGGCCTCCGGCGGGGGGGGGGGGGGGGGGGGGGGGGGG
>JALYOB010000336.1 GCA_030857085.1 Acidobacteriota bacterium
GCGCGAGGTTGTACTGATATCGATTGGCGGCGTAATTCCCGAACACCCGCACACCCAGGTTTGTATCCGTAAAAACAAATCCTCGGAAATCGCTCGAGAAGGGCTGCACGCCGGCGCGTAAGGAAACGAAATCGTAATTGGGCGTGAGGTCGCCGAGCTTGCGCTCGTAGAAGATTTCCTGCAGCGCCACATGGCCGTCGGTGCGCTCCGTGCCACGGCGTACGTCCGGCTTCACGATCGCGTTTTCTTCGACGCGCAGGTGATTGAGGTTGGCGATGAGCGTCGCTTTGACGCGCTGGCGGATCGGCTGGAACGTCGTGTCGCCCTGAAACAGGTCGGCCGAGAGAATCAGGTTCTGCCCGAATACGCCTTGGGCGTCACGGCCGAAAAAGCGGTAACTGCCGGGGCGGGCCGAGCTCGGGCCGGAAGGTGTGGGCAATGTGCGCGATTCGACGAGCGAGTCGCTGATGCCGGTCAGGACGAGAAAGGTATCGATGCCTTCGGCGTCATGATGGATCGGCAGATCGCCTTTGAGCACGTTCTGGTGATAGGGATCGAGGCGGCCGCGGGAATGCTCGTCGAGCTCGTACGGCGGCGGGGCAATGCGCCAGCGGTCGGTCAGTTCCTGTAATGACGGCTCCGGCGGTTCCGGCTCCGCGTAATGCGGCGTCTCCGGTTCAATGCCGCTCTGGCGCACGACGTTGCCGCGCAACTGCACGCGCAACAGGCGCGTTTCGGTCTGGCCGTTGATGTCGATGCGGAGGTCGTATGTGCCGGTCTTCAGTGGCGCGGTCCAGAGGAGCGACCAGGTGCGATCGAGCCCAACCTGTGTTTCGCCCACCGCTTCTCCGACGGTCATGCGGACGCGCGTGCCGGGAGCGGCGTCTGTGGTGCCGCTGATGACGAAGGGTACGACGTCGGTGAACGTGACCGTCTGCGCGAATGCCGTCGCACAGAACAGCAGGACTGCCGCCGCACATGCGGCGCGCAATTTCACTCGTCGACCCCTTCCGGGTGGCGCGGGAACTTGAACATCGGCAGGCGCACGCCGTCGATCACAATGCGATCAGCCCAGAGCGACTGTACGGGAAGGAACTCCCCTGCCCCGTAATAGGTGACGTAGTCGTCCTGCTCGATGCCGTCGCCGCTGACGCCCAATCCGCCGACGATCTGATTGCCGCGATAAAGCGGCGTCGAGCCGGCGAAGAAGACGATGCCGTTCTGATTCGGATTGGCCGGCTGGTCGCCCTGCGAGCAGGGATTGTTGAGATCGCGCACGAAGAGCGACTGATACCAGGGACCTTCGCGCGGATCGAAGACGTCGGAGTCAATCCCGGAAGGGAAAAACGGCTGCGCGCCGAAGGCGATGGTGCGATTGGTCACCGCGGTTCCGCCGGGCACTTTGCCATTGACGCCATGCTCGCTGAAGTAGACGACATTGCGCGACTTCGCCACCGCGACGTCGACCGAGAACACGGTCGCGTCAGGCATGCGATAGAGGGCGAGAATGGAGCCGTCGACGTCCGCCACCGCAATGACCATACGGGTATAGCGATTGAGCGGCAGGCGGATGGCGGCGCGGGTGCGGCGGGCGGTCGCAATCGCACGATCGACAATACCCTGCACTTCATTGAGCGTCAGCCTTGAGCCGGCGCGCGGGCCGGCCAGCATCTCATTGGCCGCACAGCCGCCGTTCTGCGGCGCGACCACATAAGAGCCGCTGTCCGTTCCTGCAGTGACGCCTTCGAGGCGAACGCCATTCGGAAGGCCGGTATTGTTGAACGTCAGACGAAGGTCGTCGCCCAGGAACGGGAGACGAATGCCGTCGATGAAGACGTTGCCGGGTTGCGGGAGCGGATAGAAAGGAACGGGAACGATGCCCGTCGTGCTCGAACCGAAGGCGCCTGTGGCCGCGGCATATTCGGCGCGTTGCGGATCGCCGGGGACGCCGACCACGCCAATGCCGCCGAGGAGCTGGCCATTGGAGACTTTGGCGCCGGAGGCCTGGACGCGATAGAGCGGAATTCCTCCGGCATTGACGCTGGAAGGATCGGCATCGTTCGGGAGCTGCTTGCCGGTCACAATGCCCGGCCCGGTGCCGCCGGCGAGCGAACGCGCGCGCGGAATGCATTTTCCGGCATTGAACGTCACATTGAAGTCGCAGCCGCGATTCGTGTTCTCGATGCCGTACAGCGCCGCACTGGGGGTGTTCGTAATCCCGGGAGGGAAATGAAGGCCGCTGATGAAACGCACCGTCCGCGACGAGAGCGGCGCCTGATTGTGGCTGAAGAATGCGGCCGTGCGGGCGACGCCGATCGCGAGATCGTCATTGGCGGGATTCGCGCCCGGCTTACGAAAAAGAGCGAGCGGCCGTCCGGCGCGATCGACGACCGCGACGGTCATGGTGTTGTCATTGAGGGCGCGGGCGGCGGCGCTCACAATGGCGGTGACTTCGCTCGCGCTCAATGAATTCGCGGGCGTCCCGCCGTCGGCACAGAGCTCGGGCGCAAGGGGCGTCAATGCGCAGGATGCCGGCTCGGTCGTCACCTGTTGCGGAGGCGTTTTCGGAGTGACTCGCGTGCGGACCGCACGCGTGCGCGCGGACACGCTGATCGTGGTCAATGCGCAGATGGCGAGGAGGCGAACCAGGTCGCGCTTTCTCATATCTGATAAACGAACGTGGCCGCGTCGTCGCCCAGTACGAGCGTGTCGCCGCGCTTGAGCTGCACTTCGGTAATGCGCTGTCCTTTAAGGAACGTGCCGTTGGTCGATCCTTCGTCGATGGCCCAGACGCGGCCGTCGCGCGGCACGATGCGAACGTGGCGTTTGGAAATGCGGCTGTCGGGAACGACGATCTTCGACAGGACGGGATCGCGGCCGATGTAGAAGCCTTCGTCTTCAATGACGAAGCGCTGCCCTTCGAGCGGACCTTTTGTGCAATGGAGCATGCCGTTCCACTGCACCATCTCCGTCCCTGCCGGTTCGGACGCGGGAGCGGGTTTCGGCGCAACTTCAATGCGCGTCGCCTCGCCGACCGGCTCGGCCGCGCGGGGGGTGAGGTCGGGCGGCGGGACCGATGGACGGACCACTTTGTCGGTCGGCGCGTCCGCACGCAGCGGTGCGGCGGCCGGCGGCGTCACCGGGCGCGTTGCTTTGGGCGCGGGAGCGGCGCTGCGCTCGGGGCGCAGGCGCTGGAACAGAGCGATGCCAACCGGCACCAGCACGACCAGCAGCAAAATCACAATCACCGCAAGCAGGACTCCCTGCAGCATTCGCCCTCCACCTCCGAGCCCGCCCCCTGCGTGGGCGAGCGATGCAGCCAACAGCGGTCTCTGTGGACGCAGATGATACTCGTGACAGGTCACGCACGTGGTGGGAGCTTGCGATGCGGCCGCATTTGCGGCGTGACAGGAGGTGCAGTTTTCGAGACGCGGCATGAGCACATCGCCCGTGGCGACGCTCGCGCGCGCACCGGCGTGACACTGCTCGCAGCCGATGGTGCGATGGCGTCCGTGCGTGAAGCGGGCGCGATCGAGCCAGCTCGTGAGCAGCACCGGCGGCGTCACCGCGAGCCGTTCGCCGCGGCGTTCGAGCTCATGACATTGCTTGCATTTGGTCTTGATGACCTGCTCGGCATTGAGCACGGCGCGATCGTCGGCACTCACCCGCCGCCGCGCCGTCAGAATGCGGCGCACTTCCTCGGGGGCTTTGCCGGCGATGTCGCGATCGCCTGAATAAGTGGCCACGACGAAGCCGTAGACGATGCCGGGATCGCCGCCATGGGGCACTTCGGCATTCGGAAAGCGCGCATCGAACGTGAGGCGATGGCAGCGCTGGCAATGCTGCTCGAACTGCAGCGCGACCGGCTCCGTTTTTCCTTTGACGGTCGCGAGCTCGTGGCACTTGTTGCACGCGAGCACCTGCCGCCGGCCGGACGCATTGAAGATGCCTTTCGCATTGAGATGCAGCTTGTGGTTGAAGCGGAGCGAATTCGCGTCGCGCGGATACGCCAGCTCCGCATGATCTCCGAATGAGGTGATGCGGGCGATGTGCTCGAACCCATAGCGGCCGCTCGCGAAGCGTAAAGATGCGAGCTGCGCACGCGCCTCGCGCATGTGATTGCCGAGGTCGCGGTGGCAGCGGATGCAGGTGGTGTCGCCGATGGCGGCGAGCTTCGTCGCGCCGCGATGTTCGGCATGACAAGCGAAGCAATCGGGCGCGTTGCGCTCGTGCTCCGCGTGCGGCTGCTGCGGGTGGCAATCGAGGCATTTCGCGCTCTGGACGCTGCGGAACGGCGCGTGGCAGGCGTCGCAATTTTCGGCGACCATCCTCCCCTGCCGGTCGCGCGCGCGTGCATGCGCCGACGAAACGCCGCCGGGCATGAAGACCGCGCGGCGCTCGGGGCGCACCACTTCGCCGACGACGACCAGTGCGGCAATCAGGACCAGTGCAGTGATCGAGAGTTTCGTGAGCCACGGACGGTGCAGGCGATATGCGCCGGCATAGTCGAGTTTCTTCGCCTTGACCACACGCGCGCCGGGTGCAGCGGCCTCCTGCGCGTTGTCGTCTTCTTCGCCGCCGCCGGTCGCACTCGCGCGCGCGGCTGCGATGCGCAGGAAAAGCGGTTTGGCCGGTTGCGCGATCTGCACTTCGATGCGCAGGTCGCCGATCTCGATGACGTCCCCTTTTGCGAGACGTGCGGTTTCGACCGGCTTGCGATTGACGTACGTCCCGGTAATGGAGCCTTTGTCGGTAATGAAGTAGCCGGCGGCATCGCTCTCGATTGCCGCATGCTCGAGGGCGACGGCGGGATTCTCGGACCGCAGCTCCTGATTCGTGCCGCGGCCAATGCGGAGCGTCTGTCCCTGAATCTGGGTCAGGGTGAGACTGCGGCCCGCGACGCGCTGCAGCAGAAAACTCATCGCGTCACCACGGCAGTCTCCCGTAATAGAAGACCGCGCCGACGTGCACGACCGCCATCACCAGAAGAGCGACCGTGAACGGCACATGGATGTACAGCCAGAACTCGAGCACGTTTTTATAGCGCTGCTGGAAAATCAGGCGCAGGAGAAGCTCGCGACGCTGGCGCGAAATGACGAGCATCTGCCGCAATTCTTCCTGTTCTTCTTTCGGCACGAGCGCCAGGAGGCGGCCCCAATCCGCATTCTCCGACTGCTTTCTGCGGCCGAGGCGGGAGACGAGGAGGCGCCATCCGGCGAGCCCGCCGGGCTGCGTCTGCCGCAACGACTCATCGTAAATGCGCTGAAACGCGGCCGAGCGTCCGGACGCAATGCGAGCCATGGAACGGGCGAGTTGATTGAGCTGATCCGAAATCTCTTCGACGGTGAGGTTGCTCTCGACCTCCGTCAGAAGGCGGGGCACGGTGACATAAAGAATCGCCCCGACAATGCCGCTGCCGACCACAATGGCGACGAGAATCAGCGTACTGACGGCAATGCGGTCATTGAACCGCCCGCCGGTGTGGAACAACAGA
>JALYOB010000337.1 GCA_030857085.1 Acidobacteriota bacterium
ACGGAGAACGGAGAACGCGGCGCCAGCCGCGTCACGATCATCGGTCCCGTTCCTCCGTATCGCGCGGGCATTGCCTATTGCACGATGCGATTGGCGGAGGAGCTCGGCGCGGACGTCGTGTCGTTCAGCCGGCAGTTTCCTCGCGCGCTTTATCCAGGATCGAGCGACGTCGATCCGACGCTGCCGCGATTCGGGCGGGCGCGGTTTCTTCTCGACATCATCCATCCTCTGACATGGATTCGCACGGCGCTGCTGCTGCGCCGCGAGAAGCCGGACGCGGTGATTCTGGTGTGGTGGGTGTGGGTGTGGGCGCTGCCGTATCTCACGCTGCTCGCATTGCTGCCGAAGAAGACGCTCGTGATTCTGCAGTGCCACAACATCGGGGACAAAGAGCCGGCGTGGTGGAAGCGGACGCTCACGAATCTGGTGCTGCGGCGGGGGGATGTGCTGGTGGTGCACGCGAAGAGTGAGGCGGAGGACGCGGCGACGCGCTTGGGTGTCCGTAGTGTCATTCCGAGCGAAGTCGAGGAATCCCCCGCGTCCGGAGCGATGACCGTTCCATCGGCAGGGGATCCCTCGACTTCGCTCGGGATGACACCTAGCCGGGGGCGAATCATCACGACCTTCCTGCCGGTTCACGAGTTAGGCGGCGCGATTCCGTCGCGCGATGACGCGCGCAGGCAACTCGGCTTGCAAGGCAACATTGCGCTCTTCTTCGGGCACGTCCGTCCATTCAAAGGGCTCGACATCGCGCTCCGCGCGTGGCGCCTTCTCACGTGTGACGCAACATTGGTCGTGGCGGGAGAGGCGTGGTGGAAAGGGGAGGGGGAGTATCGCGAGCTCGCTCGCGGTCTCGACAACGCCCGCCTCGACTTTCGCTTCATCCCCGACGCGGAAATCGCGACGTACTTTGCGGCGGCGGACGTGGTGCTCGCGCCGTATCGCATCGAGGCGCAGAGCGGCGTCGCGCTGACGGCCTTTCATTTCGCGCGGCCGGTGATCGCGACCCGCGTGGGCGGACTTCCCGAAATCATCGAGGAAGGATCGAACGGCATGCTCGTGCCGCCGGAAGATCCCGCGGCGCTGGCGAAGGCAGTCGATGCGTTTTTCGCGCGCAGCGATCGTGAGGCGATGGAGCGACACGCGGCGGAGTCGGCTCGTAATTACTCGTGGGAGGAATACGGGCGAGTCTTCGGGCGCTTGGTTGCTGGCGAATGAAGTTTTCCCCCTCGCGGATCAAAGTCGGGCTCGAGCTCACGTCCAAGTGCAATCTCCGCTGCGGCATGTGCCCACTGCCGGTGCTGCGCCGGCCGTATGAAGACATGGCCTGGCCGCTGGTCGAGAAAGCGGAACGCGAGATTCACGGGCTCGGCCTCAAGCTCAAGTGGCTGCACGAGATGGGCGAGCCGCTGCTCTACGCGCGCATCGACGATGCGATCCGCCTTTTCCCGGAGGCGAGCCTCTCGACGAACGGCCTCGTCCTCACGCCCGAAGTCGGCGCAAAGCTGCTCGGATCCCCTCTCAAGCGGTTGCGCATCTGTGTCGACTCGATCAATCCGAAGGTCTATCCGCAGCTCCGCACCGGCGGCGACTTTGACAAGCTGGTCGACCTCACGCGGAAGTTCCTTGCGCAGGCAAAGGGCTCGAACCTGCGCATCGAGCTGCAGAAGATGCGCTCACGCCTCACGCTCGAAGAGACGACGGACGACTTCAAAAAGCTGTTCGATCTGAAGCAGTACAGGAACGCACGCGTGATCGAGAAGACGTGCGAGGCGCTCGACGTGAACGAAGAGACCGACCTGCACGGCAAGTTCTATGGCTGCGTGCAGGGAGCGTTCTTCACCTGGGTGGTCGTGTTCGCCGACGGCCGTGTGACGCACTGCTGCTACGACGCGCACGGCGATCAGGTGATGGGCGATCTCAACACGCAGTCGCTGCGCGAGATCATCGAAGGCGACCGGATGGCGATGATGCAGGACGCCTTCAATCGCCGCGACTTCACCAACCTCCCGCGCTGCGGCGAATGCTTCAAACACGGCGGCGAATCGCACGCGTTCAATGACGTGCTGACCCGCGTGCAGAATCTGCCGGGGGCGGCGAAGGATGCGGTCCGCAAGGTGATTGATCTGCGGTATAGGTAGCTCGCTGCGCTTGCGGAAATTGAAAATTGAAAATTGAAAATTGAAAAAGCGGAGTGCGAGGCACGTTCATCGCGATCCGATCTTTCAATTTTCAATTTTCAATTTTCAATTCAACCCACGACGACAGATACACTGCAACGCCACCTGTGACGCTACTCCTGAACGCCCTACTCGGCATCATCCCCACCCTCATCCTCGGTGCGTCGATCGCGGCGGGTGTCGACGACGACGCGCATCATCGGCGGGTGTTTCTGCTGGTGTATGCGTTGTGGGCGTTCACGCTCGCGGGGTGGAACTGGCTCGAGTCGTCGCACGTTGCGTGGGTCGTGCTGTGGCTCGCGTTCGCGATCATTGCCAGCGTCTGGCTGGCCGCCACCCGATCGCGACGGAGTGCACGGCAGTGACGTCCTGATCGAGTGCGAGTGCGTCGGCGAAGCCGCCGAGCTGTTCGCGCGCCTCTTCGAGGGGCACGCCTTTTCCCGGAAAGACCTCCGCCGCACGCATCACTTCCGCCACCGCGTGAAAGATCCCGCGCGCGCCGCGTTCGACCACGAGGCGATAGAGCTCGGCGACGTCGTCGCGATGGACGAGCGGCCAGCGATTGCTGCCGTCGCCGATGTAGATCGGGTGCTCAAACAGCCATGCCTCGTCGCCCCAGATCATCCCCGGACGAATGACCGCACCGCCTGCGTCGAGCACGATGCGCTCATGCTCCGCACGCTGACCGCTCGCCGGCGCCGTTTCGTCCGCATGTTCGACGCTGCCCAACACGAAGAGCGTCGAGGTGTAGATGAGATTCGGCCCGGCGACCGCGCGGACGAACGTGCCGTCGACGTCCATGCGATCCGCGCCCCCTTCGACTCCTGCATGCACGATCGCATCGGCTGCACGAGCGGCATCGCGGTACGAATCAGGCTCGCGCAGATCGCCGCGATGCGGCTCGATCCCGTAACTGCGTACGCGCGCCGCACTCGTGTCGGAACGCACGAGCGCGGTCACGTCATGTTTCGCACGCACGAGCGCGGCCGCGATGGCCGCGCCGACATAGCCAGTGGCGCCGGTGAGGAAGATGTTCATTGGTTGTTGGTTGGTTGTCGGTTATCGGTTGTCGGTTATCGGTTGTCGGTTATCGGTTGTCGGTGGGTAGTCGGTGGTTGTCCGTTGTCCGTTGTCCGTTGGGCATAGCGCGAATCGCCCTCAACGGACAACCGACAACCGACAACCGAGAACCGACAACCTCATCACCGATAACTCACCGGAATGTCATCCATCGTCAGCACGCCACATCGCGCCTGCACGATTCTGGGGATCGAGTTCACGACCATCGCTGCGGTCGCGCGGTCGCCGTGGACGCCGTCTTTGATCGTCATTTCGATGTCGGGGACGCCGCGCACGATCACTTTGTCGGCGGCGACGTCTTCGGCGCCGACGTACATGCGCAGCTCCAGACTGACGTCGATGCGGCCTTTGCCGTAGATGGTCTGGTGCACGCCGGCCACTTCGCCGGGGGCGACTTTCAGGTACTGCGTCACGACTTCGCGTTCGGCGACGATCGGTTCGATCACTTCCTCCGACACGCTTTCGAATTCGACGCCCAGTCCATTGCCGACCATCATCAGCGACTCTTTGAGGCCCATGTGCTTGATGCGTCCTGCGCCGACCGCCGTGCGGAACTCATCGACCGTCATGCCTGCGCCGACTTTGCGCTGCAGCGGCTCGCGGCGCGTGGAGGCGTTCTGGATGCGAAGGATCTCGACGGACTTTACTTCCTGACAGACCGAAGTGATGGTCAGCGGGAGTTTGTCCATGACGAAGCCGGGATTGACGCCGGTGCCGAGGAGGGCGACGTTGGCGGCGCGGGCAACGTGCTGGAGTTGCTCACGAATCGGCGCGTCGAGCGGAAACGAAAGCTCTTCAGAGGTCGAGACGACGTGACTGCCGCGTTCGAGGATCGACTGCAGCTGTGCCGCGACGTCGCGCAGGCGCGAGCCGGTCGAGTGGCAGACCACGTCCGGCTTGCCCTGCAATTCATTGGTGACCGTCACGCCGATCTCGCGCCCGAGGCCGATGACCGTGCCGAGATCCTTGCCGATTTTTTCCGGGTCGATGTCGACCGCGCCGACGACGCGGACCCACGGTTTGGTGAGCAGCAGGCGCGCGATCTCCGCGCCGATCGGACCGATGCCGTATTGCGCAACGGTGATGGGTTGCAGTTGGTTCATGGGAAGCGGATTCTAAGCGAACAGCAGCGGCTCTTCGCCCTGCGCGACGTTCTCTTCTTCCTCTTCGTCCAGAAAATTCGAAACGCCCACGCCAACCAGGCGGTAGCGCGCTCCGGGCGGAAAGTCGAAGCGGTCGAGCAGCGCGACGGCGACGCGGGCGACGTCGTCGCCGCTCGACGGCAACTCCGGCGGGCTGAGTTGGCGCGTGGCGGTTTTGAAATCGGGCGTGCGCAGTTTCACCGTCACGGTGCGGCCGCGCATGGAGCGTTCTTCGAGCGATTTCCAGATCGCGTGCGACTGTTCGCGGATCCACTCCGCTGCTTCCTCGCGCGTGATGTCTTTGGCGAACGTGTTCTCGCTCGACCACGACTTGCGTTTGCGCGACGGCTCGACCGGACTCTCATCAATGCCGCGCGCCAGCTCCCACAAACGCGTGCCCCATTTCCCGAACCTCGCGATCAGTTCCGGTAGTTCAAATCGATGCAGATCGCCCACCGTCTCGATCCGCATCTCATGCAAAACCGCCTCGGTCGCCTTCCCCACGCCGGGGATCTTGCGCACCGGAAGCGTGACGAGGAAGCGCTCGACCTGATGCGGCTTGATGACGAAGCAGCCGTCCGGCTTCCGCCAGTCAGAGGCGATTTTCGCGAGGAATTTGTTCGGGGCGACGCCGGCGGAAGCGGTGAGGTTCGTCTCGTTGCGGATCTCCCGGCGGATCGTTTCCGCCGTCTCGGTCGCGGTCGGAATGCCGGTCAGTTCCTGCGTCACGTCGAGGTACGCCTCGTCGAGCGAGAGCGGCTCGACGAGCGGCGTGTGGCGCTCGAAGATCTCCCGGATCTGCCGCGAAACCGCGCGATAGCGATCAAAGTCGGGATGGCGCCAGATGCCGTCCGGGCAGAGTCGTTTCGCACGCGACGCAGGCATCGCCGAATGCACGCCGAACTTACGCGCCTCGTACGAAGCCGCGCAGACGACGGAGCGCTCGCCGGGCCAGCCGACGATGACCGGTTTCCCCTTGAGCGACGGATCGTCGCGCTGCTCTACGGACGCGTAGAAGGCGTCCATGTCGATGTGGATGATCTTGCGCACGGG
>JALYOB010000338.1 GCA_030857085.1 Acidobacteriota bacterium
CCCCCCCCCCCCCCCCCCCCCCCTTTTTTTTTACACCCATACGTGGGAATCCGTCATTTTTTTGGGTCTGGTGGGTTTGTTGTTTTTTTTTAGTCTGAGCGGCGGCTCAGCGGGGGCAGCGCCGGCAGCTATCGCCGCCGGCATCCAAAGCGGTGACTAGCGTCACCGCACTCCAAAACGCGGCGTTCGCCGCGTCGTTCAGGAGCGCCGGCATTGAGAGCGGTGACTCCCGTCACCGCACTCCAAAATCACGGAAACAACCCCCGCGTCATGCTCGCCTCCGCCACCCTTCCCACCGCGAGGATGTTCGCGCCCGTGCGCATGTCCACCTTGTACTTTTGCGCGGTCTCGTACACGTCGCTGAACGCGTGCACCATCACCTTTTCCAGCTGCGAGTTCACCATCGCCTCGTCCCAGAAGAACGAATAGAGACCCTGCACCCACTCAAAGTATGAAACCGTCACGCCGCCTGCGTTGCAGAGAATGTCGGGTATGTTGAAGATGCCGCGCTCGCGCAGAATCACGTCCGCATCCGGCGTCGTCGGT
This sequence comes from Acidobacteriota bacterium, assembly GCA_030857085.1. Classification (GTDB taxonomy): domain Bacteria; phylum Acidobacteriota; class Thermoanaerobaculia; order Gp7-AA8; family Gp7-AA8; genus QHVT01. The sequence goes on from JALYOB010000338.1 coordinate 547, forward strand.
CCGTTCGCCGCCTCCGCGACGATCTTCGCCTTGATCCGATCGACATTGCGCAGCGTGATCTGATTCTCGAGCGCCGCAGGAATGAGCACATCGCACGGCAGCTCGAGCAGCTCGCCCGGATCGATCGCATCCGCGCCGGGGAACCCGCTCACGCGGCGCTCGCGGCCTGCGTATTCGAACAGCTTCGGGATGTCGATGCCGCTCCTGTTGTAAATCGCGCCGGTGACGTCCGAGACCGCGACCACCTTCGCACCCGCATCGTGAAACAACTTCGCCGAATTGCCGCCGACGTTGCCGAATCCCTGAATGACGACCGTGCTGCCGGCGAGCGTCATGTTCATCCGCTTCATCGCCTCGATGGTCGTGAACAGCACGCCGCGCGCGGTCGCCTCATTGCGTCCTTGCGAGCCGCCGATCGAAAGCGGCTTGCCCGTCACCACGCCAAGCGCCGTGTAGCCGCGCGTCATCGAATACGTGTCCATGAACCACGCCATCACCTGCGGATTCGTATTCACGTCCGGCGCGGGGATGTCCTGCTCCGGTCCGACGATCTGCATGATCTCGCTGAAGTAGCGGCGCGAGAGACGTTCGATTTCCCCCTGCGACATCATCGACGGATCGCAGATCACGCCGCCCTTGCCGCCGCCGAAGGGGATGTTCACCACCGCGCACTTCCACGTCATCCACGACGCGAGCGCCTTCACTTCATCCAGCGTGACCGCAGGGTGATAGCGCACGCCGCCCTTCGCGGGACCGCGGGCCATGCTGTGCTGCACGCGATAGCCCTCGAAGACCTCGATGCGGCCGTCGTCCATGCGCACCGGGATCGACACCACCAGCGCGCGTTTCGGATGCGAGAGCACTTTGCGCAGACCGGTATCGAGGTTGAGGTGTTCGGCGGCGATGTTGAACTGTTTGACGGCGATCTCGAACGGATTGAGCGTTTCGGATTGCGATTGCTGGGCAGTGACGGTCAAGAATTGTCCCTTCGAAGCGTGAAAATGGCGGGCGCACTGTAGCAGTTGAGTTATCGTTTTCCCATGCCGAAGTTGCGCATTGCAGTGGCGTTGGCGTCGCTCGTTTGCGCATCCGCAGTGCCGCTCGCGCGCGGCGACGAAGCGGTCTCGAAAAAGTGCTGGGAAGCGGTGAGCGCCGATGCGAAGACGGCGATCGCGTTCGCCCCCGCCGCACTCGCGAAACTGCCGCCGAACGATCTCGTCGGCGCCAGCGAACTGCATGTATGCCGCGGTTACGCGTTCGAGCAGGCCGGCGACGTCAACGCCGCCGTCGCCGAATACGAGCTCGGCGTCCGTCTCGGCGCGCGCAGCGGCAACCCGACCGTGCTGGCCGAGGCGCTGGCGGTGCGGGGAGAGGTGCGGCATTACCGTGGTGAGTTCAGCGACGCCATCGACGACCTGCAGCGCGCGTACGCGCTCCAGGTGAAGTCCGGCAGCGCGAGGCAGCAGCGGTATGCGCTCAATGCAATTGCGAATCTGTACGCCGACCGCCGCGTCGGCGCGTACGACCGCGCGCTCGAGTACTACCGGCAGGTGCTCGCGTCGAACGAAAAAGAGGGAAATGTCGCCGAGATCGCGACGGCGCATTTCAACATCGCCGCGACGCTCGATACGAAAGGGGACTCGCGCGCGGCGCTGCTCGAGTACCGCCGTGCGCTGCAGATCGAGCGTCTCCGCAACGCCCCCGGATCGGTCGCCGACATCCAGCGCGGCCTCGGCATCGCCCTCGGCAAGGTCGGACGGAATGCCGAGGCTTTGCGGACGCTCGATGAGGCTCTGGCGTATTACGCGAAGACGCAGGATCTCGAGTCCGCGGCGCAGGTGCGCGTCGCCCGCGCGACCGTGCTGCGCAAGCTCGGACGGCCGCAGGAGGCGCTGCGCGAGCTCGCCCTTGCGCGAACGCGCTTCGAGGAGACGAGCAGCAATCGCTTTCTGGAGAAGGTTTATGAAGAGCGCGCACTGGCGAGCGTCGCGCTGAACGACTGGCGCGGCGCGTTCGAGGCGCGCGGCGATCAGATGGCGCTGCGCGAGAAGCTCAGCGGCAAGCTGCGCGAGGAGCATGTCTCACGCCTGCGCGTGCAGTTCGAGTCGGACAAGAAAGAGCAGGAAAATCGCGCCCTTCTGCGCGAGAACAAACTGCGCGCGCAGGCGCTCGCCGATGCGGCTCGCATCCGCCGGTTGCAGGCGATCGTTCTCACGCTCAGCGCGCTCGTGATCGGGTTCCTCATCTATCTCGTCGCGCGCCATCTCGCGACCGCGCGGCGCATGCGCGATCTCGCGCTCACGGACGAACTGACGAAGCTGCCGAACCGGCGGCATCTGCTCACGTTTGCCGACGAGCAGGTACGGCTCGCGCGCACGAACGGACACTCGCTCGCGCTGCTCGCGCTCGACATCGATTACTTCAAGCGCATCAATGACACATACGGCCACGATGCAGGCGACATCGTCCTGCGCCGCGTGGCTGATGCGTGCCGCGGCGCGCTGCGCCAGCACGACCGGATCGGGCGGACGGGAGGGGAGGAGTTCGTGGTCGTGCTTCCCGATGCCGGTGCCGCAAGGGCGCGCGAAGTGGCGGAACGTCTGCGGACCGCGGTCGAGCAGTTGAACTTCGACGACGTGAGTCCCGGCCTCAGGATCACGATCAGCATCGGCGTGAGCGAATGGTCCGCGCGCGATGATTTCCACGCACTGGCGAAGCGGGCGGACGACGGTTTGTATCGCGCGAAAGAGCTCGGCCGGAATCGGGTCGAGCTCGCATTTGCGTAACGGTGATGGCGTGTGCTGCGTTCGTTTCCAAGTGGCGGAAGCCCCTCACCCGGCGCTTCGCGCCACCCTCTCCGCGCTAACGCGGGGAGAGGGGCAACCGCCGCACTCATTGCCCTTATCCCCGCTCGGCGTCGAGAGGGGCGACTGCGCCTCATTGCCCTTCTCCCCGCGATGCGGGGAGAAGGTGCCCGAAGGGCGGATGAGGGGCGGCGCAGTTCACCGCAACCGCAACCCACCTAGCTGGTCGTGAACAACGAAACCTGACCCACTTGTGCGGTCACGTTGCTGTTGAAGATGGTGGCGTTGATGGTGACGGTCACCGTGTCACCGGCGACGGCGCTGAACGTGCCGCCTTCGAGCGAGCAGCTCTTGCTGGTCGTGCCGTTGATGTTGAGGAACGTGCTCGAGGTGGTCACGCCGTTGTGCTGCACGCTCACCGTTGCGGTCAGGGTGTTGTAGATGCTGTTGTTCGGGTCGTACCACTCGACATAGCGAATGTCGGCGTCCCAGGTGGCCAGGATCGGGTCATTCGCGCCGATCGTGTACGAATACGTGACGGAGCTCGAGCCGGTGCCGAACTGCTTGGCGGGCGTGCTGTAGCACCAGAGCGTCGCGTTGGAGACGCTGCCGCTGGTCCCCGCGCAACTCGTGTCGAACTGGTACTGATACCAGGATCTGCCGCAACACAGCGTCGGCCCGATGATGCTGGGACAGCCGGCGTACGCGGTGAGCGGGGAAAGCGTCAGTACGGCAATTGCCAGAAACACCTTCACATATTTCATGCAAGCCTCCTAGATGGAGCTAATGTGCGCCGATGCTGACGCGGAGGCTAGAGACAATATCTGATGGGCGCCCGGGCGCCGGCCATTCGCCGCTCAGAACTCGCGCTGCTTGAGGTGAAACGAGAGCGATTCGAGGTTGATGCGCAGGTCGACGGACTTGACCTTCACGCCGCTGGTGAGCTTGATCTGCACCGGCGCAAAGTTGAGCACGGCCTGAATGCCTGCACCGACGAGCGCGTCATAGACGCTCTGGGCGTCCTCCGCCGGGACGGCGATGATGCCGATCTCCACGCGATTGCGCGCGACGAGGTCATTGAGCCGTTCCCATGGAACGACCGGAATGTCGGCGCGCGAAGTGCGGCCGATTTTCCCGGGATCGCGATCGAGCAGCGCAACGATATGGAAGCCGTTCGTATTGAAGCCGCTGTAGTCGGCGAGCGCCATGCCGAGGTTGCCGGCGCCGGCGATGACGAGATTGCGGGTGCGGTCGATGCCGAGCGTTTCGACGAGCGTCGCCTTCAGCTTCGAGACGTCGTAGCCGACGCCGCGTGTGCCGAATTCGCCGAAACAGGCGAGATCCTTTCGAATCTGCGCGCTGTTGAGATGGAACCGCTCGGCCATCTCGTGCGAGGAGACGGTTTTCTGTCCCTGCGCTTCGAGGAACGTGAGGCAGCGGAGATACACCGACAACCTGCCGGTGGTCAGCTCCGAGATCGCCTCACGTTCCGGGTTGGCAGTCCGGCTCATTCGAGCTTTTTACTGCTGCAACAACGCACGCGCCGCATTGCCCGCGGCCTGGAAAAGGGGTGACGGGTACACGCCGATGGCGAGGATTCCGACGATCGCAATGGTCAATGCGCCCAACGCGAACACACCGCCCGGAGGCGTCATCGCAAACCCTTCCGACGGCTCTTTCATGTAGAGATAGTAGACGACGCGCAGGTAGTAGTAGACGGAGATGATCGAGGCGAGGATGCCTAACAGCGCAACGGTGGTGTGTCCCGATTCAATGGCCGTCTTGAAGATGTAGAACTTCGAGATGAACCCCGCCGTCGGCGGGAGGCCGGACAGCGAGAACATGCAGAGCGCGAGCGCGAAGCCGTAGAACGGCCGGCGGAATCCGAGGCCCGCGATGTCGTCGAGCGTGTGCGGATCGTTCTCGTTCTTCATCAGCAGCGAGACGACGCCGAACGCGCCGATGTTCATGAGCGCGTAGGTGATCGTGTAGACCGCCACGGCGGCGACCGAGTCGTCGCGCACGCTGAGCATGGCGATCATCATGTAGCCGACGTGCGCGATTCCGGAGTAGGCGAGCATGCGCTTCAGATCGCGCTGCAC
>JALYOB010000779.1 GCA_030857085.1 Acidobacteriota bacterium
CTGCGAGCGCGGTGGTTTTCGTGCGCGACCTCGAGGTGTAGGGCGCGGATGTCGGCAGTGCGGCATTCTTCTTCGGCGATCTGCAGTGCTGCGCTTCCGATGCCTCGTCCACGCGCGTGGGGTGCGACGTACAACTCGTCGATGAAGGCGTCGCGTCCGCCGAATTCGAGGGTGAAGCCGAAGCCGATCACCATGTAGCCGGCGATTGCATTCGCTTCCTCGAATACGAAAAAGCGGCCGAGGGAGTCGTGGGCGATGAGGTCGAGCATGGCGGCGCGGGAGGCGTCAAGGTCGAGCGCGTCGCCGGCGTCGGCAAAGAAACGCTCCTGCATCGCGAGCAGCGTCGGGACGTCGGCGGGAGTGGCGCGGCGGTGCTGCACTACGACGTCACGCGGTTGCGGCCTTCGCGCTTCGAGCGATACAGCAGCTCGTCGGCGCGCGCGAGCACCGACTCCGGCTGCTCGACCGCGCTGGTCGCGCTGCAGACGCCGAACGAAGACGTCAGGCGAATGGCGTGATTGCCATGCGTGAACGTCGTCGCTTCGAGCCGGCGGCGGATCTGTTCTGCGATTTCGACCGCGGTTTCGAGCGGCGTGTCGGGCAGCACGATCACGAACTCCTCGCCGCCCATGCGCGCGAACATGTCCGCCTCGCGCACGAACGCGCTCGTGATCAGCGCGCACGTCGCCTGCAGCGTGTGATCGCCGGCGGCATGGCCGTACTGATCGTTGACCTGCTTGAAGTTGTCAAAGTCGAAGGCGATGACGCTGACCGGCCGCGCGGAGGACGCGGTGTCGATGCAGAAGCCGAGCTTCGCCACGAGGTATGCCTTGTTGTACGCGCCGGTGAGCGGATCGGTGATGCCGCGCGCGTGCAGCGACTCGGTGAACTCCACTTCGAGCAGCGAGTCGACGAACTTGAACACGCAGTTGCCGAGCTTGAGCAGCGATCCCTGCAGCAGCGGCACCGGTGTGCGGATGCGCATGCCGTTGACGAGAGTTCCGTTCGTGCTGGCGAGATCGTTGATCGTGACCGTGTCGCGCACGCGAATGATCTCCGCATGAATGCCGCTCACGGCGCGCTCCCGCACGCGGATGTCGCACTCCGGACGGCGGCCGATGATCTGCCGTCCCGCCTTGAGCCGGAAGACCTGCCCCGGCAGATCGCCTTCGAGCATGATCAGCGCAGGCTCGTGCGTCTGCGCGCGCTCGACCGGATCGTTCCCTTCGAGCAGGCGGACTTCGGTCGTTTTTCGCGGCAGCGGCTTCTCCTCGCCGGAACGCATGGCACTCCTGAACCGTTCGAGCATGGACCCTATGCGAGACAGTTTAATACGGGCATAACGTGACGTAGATCACACTTCCGGCTCCGGCAACCGCTTTGCAGCCGAGCGCAGCCCGTGGAACTTCGCGTCAACAGCTGGGCCGAACTGCAGGAAGCGCTCTTTCACGAGTCGTGGCAGAACTCGCTCTCGCGGCATCGCTCGCGATTCATCTTCCGCGGTGTGCCTCGCTCGCAGCATGGCTTGGAGACGAGCCTGCAGACCGGCGGCTTCGAGGCGCATGAACGCCACCTGCTGACGAGCTTCCGCAAGTACGCGCTGCGCGCAGCGGTACATGGCGACTCGACCTGGAACTGGCTCTCGCTCGCCAAACATCACGGCCTGCCGACGCGCCTTCTCGACTGGAGTTACTCGCCGTACGTGGCGATGCACTTTGCCACGCAGGACCTGCGGCACTTCGATGACGACGCCGCGATCTGGTGCGTCGATTACCGCGTGATGACGGACGAGCTTCCCGAGAAGCTGCGCAAAGTGCTGCAGGACGAAGACGTCAACATCTTTACCACCGAGCTGCTGAACCGCGTGGCCACGACGCTGGACGAATTCGAGAAGATCGCCAAGGAGGATTTCGTGGTGTTCTTCGAGCCGCCGTCGCTCGACGAACGCATCGTGAATCAGTTCGCGCTCTTCTCCCTCCCCTCCCGCGCGACGATGTCGCTGCAGTCTCTCCTCGAACGCCGCCACGCCTACCGCCGCATCGTCATCCCCGCGGAACTGAAGTGGGAAGTGCGGGACAAGCTCGATCAGGCGAACATCACCGAGCGCGTGCTCTTCCCGGGGCTGGATGGTCTGTCGCAGTGGCTGAAGAGGTATTTCACGACGCGGAAGTAGGGGACGTGTTCGTGGAAGTAGCGAGTGGCGAGTAGCGAGTTGCCAGGGC
>JALYOB010000339.1 GCA_030857085.1 Acidobacteriota bacterium
TTCCTGCAGCCCCCGCGACGGTCGAACCGCCGGCGGTTGCGGCCGTTCCCGTACAAACCGCACCCGCACCGACGATGTCTGATGATGCTCCCGCCGGACCGGCGCTGCATCGGGTGGTGGAGGCGCAGCCGAGTGTCGGTTCACGGATCAAGCAACTCGCCGTCGGCCTCTGGGCCATGACCCTGCCGCGGTTCGTCGGCGAAACGCTCGGTCTGTTTCATGTTGGCGGCGGCGGCGGGAAGATGTGGCTGTTCGTCGAGTTCGACACCATCTTCTTCGACGTCGTGATTCTGTTCGCGGCGGTCGCGCTCTACCAGGCGCTCAAGCGGGGCGGATGGCGCAGCCCGGCGCTCGCATTCACGGTGAGCGTCACCTTCGGGATGACCGCCGCGCTCGCGTACACGATCACGAACTTCGGTACGATGTTCCGCCATCGCGCCATGGTCATGATCGGACTGGTCATGATTCCGCTCATTGTGGCCGCGGAGCTCTCGCGCGATCGCGAGGCTCGAGCGGATGGTGAAGAAGCGGTGGCCGAGCAATAACGCATCGCCGCCGCATGATGCGGCTGTCATTGTGAGCTCTGCAGAAACTGCCGGCCACCGCCCGACCCGTGTGCTCAACGTCGCGAGCAGTCCTCACGCATTGGGCGGAGTGGAGGCGTTACTCGTGCGGACGGCCGCGGATTTCAACCCGCAACGCTTCGCCGTGGCCTACTGCAATCTTTTTTTCGAACAGAGCTCGCTCGTTTCCGCATTACGCGACCGCGGCACGGACACATGGGCGATCGCGGGGAGCGGGTATGCGGCCGTGCCTCGCATTGTGGAGCGCCTGCGCCGCACGATCCGGCGCAATGCATACGGCATCGTTCATACGCACATGCTCCACGCCACGATCCTGGGACAGCTCGCCGCGATCGCCGCGCGCGCGCCGGTCCGCATTGTGACGCGGCATTACACCGACTATCACATCACTCCCGCACTCCGCGCCGCCGAACGCTTCGTGACGCGCAGAGCGACGCGCGTCATTGCGGTGTCCGATGCCGTGCGGCGTCATCTCATCAGCGTCGGTGTGCCGGCGGACAGGATCGACGTCGTCTATAACGGCGTCGACATTGCGGCGATTGACGCCTGCCGATTGAGCGGCGCATTGCCGTGGCCTGCTGAATGGCGCGATGCGTTCCTGATCGTCAGCGTCGGCAATCTGATCGGCTACAAAGACCAGGAGACGCTCCTCCGCGCATTTGCGCGGGTGCACGCGCAATTGCCTGATGCGCGTCTGGTGCTGATCGGCGAGGGTGGCGAGCGGCCGAAACTGCAGGATCTCGCGCAGCAGCTCGGGATCGGGAGCCTGGTGGCCATGCCTGGCCATCGCACCGACATCGGTGCGCTGCTCCGCCACTGTCACGTCTATGTGCAGCCGTCGCTCATCGAGAGCTTCGGCATTGCCGCCGCCGAAGCGATGGCCGCGCAACTGCCGGTCGTCGCGACGCGTGTGGGCGGGCTGCCGGAACTCGTCGTCGACGGCACGACCGGAATGCTCGTCGAGCCGCGGGATGCCATCGCCATCGCCGGCGCCGTACTCGCGCTGGCGCGGGACCGGGTGCGCGCCAGCGAAATGGGACGGGCGGGGCGCGCACGCGTCGAGCGCGAATTCACGTTGCGCCGCAACGTCGAGGGTACCGAGGCGGTGTATGAGTCCGCGCTCGCGGCGAGGGGGGCCGGCCGCTGACGGCGTCGGTCGAGCGTGGTATCGTCCCGGCGGTGGGACTCAAACAAACCATTCGAAAACGCTGGCCGGCTTCAGCGATCGTATATCGCCGATTTCGCAGCACGATCGGCCGTCTGTTGCGGCGTGATGCGACGGCCGCGGCGGAGTTTCAGCGCATCCATGACTCCAATGCGTGGGGGAGCGCACAATCGCGCTCTGGCCGCGGCAGTGAAGACATCCAGACCGCATACCTGCAGACCGAGCTGCCCGCATTGTTCCAGCGCCTCGGTGTACAGTCGATTCTCGACGCCCCTTGTGGTGATTTTCACTGGATGAGCGGCGTCCCGATGGGCGGTGTTCACTATACGGGCGTCGACATTGTGCCGGCCCTGGTCGAAAACACGCGCGCCCGTTACGAGAGCCAGAACCCGCAACGCCAGTTCGTCTGCCGCAACATCATCGAGGATCCGCTGCCGAAGGCGGACCTGATTTTCTGCCGTGACTGTCTCGTCCACCTTCCGCTCAAAGACATCTGGCGGGCCATTGAGAACTTCCGGCGCAGTGGCGCGACGTACCTGCTGACCACGACCTTTCCCGGCCATGACCGGAAAAATGCGAACTGGGACATTGCAGTCGGCGACTGGCGCGCTCTCAATCTGCTGGAGCCCCCTTTTCGTTTCCCGAAACCGGTCGAGCTGATCAACGAGCGTTGCTCTGAGGGCGACGGTGAGTTTCGCGACAAAAGTCTGGGATTGTGGCGCCTGAGCGATTTGCCGGCTGGTCCGTCTTGAGCTCCGGTCCAGCCGCGACACGCCTGCCGAAAGGCGTCTGTATTCTCGCGACGGACATCGATGGCGGCGCCGGCGGCGTGCAGGTTCAGTCGCGCCGTCTCGCCGCAGGTTTCGATCGCTGCGGCATCCGCACGATCATCATGAGCCGCAATTACGCCGGTCTGCCGCGGCGCGAGCATCGCGACTCCGTGCTCATTCTCCGCTCGCCCGTGATCAGCCGTTCGGCCGCCGCGGCCAATGCGCTGCTGTATCTCCTGTGCGTCGTCTTCTGGCTCATTCGCTTCCGGAAGGAGTACGACGTCATTCAGGCGCAGCAGATGTTCGGCAGTGCAATGGCGGGCCTGCTCGTCTCGCGCCTGTTGCGCAAACCGGTCACGGTGCGTGTGACGTCGACAGGCGAGCTGGGGGAAGTGGCGTATCTGCGCGCGATGCGCGGCTCGGCGCTGCGTCTGCGGCAATTGCGCAATGTGCGTGGCTGGATTGCACTGACGCAGTTGATGAAAGAGGAAATCGTCTCCCTCGGCATTCCGGCCGAGCGCGTCTCGATCATCCCGAATTCGGCGGAATTGCCGGAGCGCACCCGCCTCGATCCCGGTGTGCGCGCGCAATACCGCCGGGCGCTCGGCCTCGCTGATGACATTCATGTCGCGGTGTTCACCGGCCGTCTGAGCAGCGAAAAGGGACTGGACACGCTTCTCGATGCCTGGCGGCGCGTGCTCGACGGCGATCCGACAGCGAAATTGATTCTCCTCGGCCCCGGCGGCGCGTTTCGCAACGTCGAGGCGGAACTGCGGGCGCAGGCAACATCATTGGCGTTAGGCGACTCGGTCGAATTTCGCGGCCATGTCGACAATACGCTCGACTTTCTCTATGCGTCGGATACGTTCGTTCTGCCGACGCGCACCGAGGGGATGTCGAACTCGCTGGTGGAAGCGATGGCGGCGGGGGCGGCGATCATCACCACGGCCATCCCTGCACATCGCGGTGTCATTGAACACGACGTCCATGCATTGTTGATCCGTCCCGATGACGAGGAAGCGCTCGCAAATGCAATCGTGAGCATCTTCCACGATCCCGCTCTCCGCGCACGTCTCGGCCGCGCCGCACGCGATCGCGCCGAACGCGTGCACGCTTTTCCGCGCATGCTCGAACGCTATCTGGACGTTTACGCGCGCGTGCTCGACGAATCGCAGCGCCGGTGAGGATTGAACGTCATCGCATTCGCGATCGACGCCTATGCGCGCGCGCTGCTGCGTCAGTGATTGAGGCGGCTCTCGTGTGACGCGATGGGCAGTTTGTCGCTGCCGGCGATGATCGGTGCGATCGGCAGCTCGGCATGTTCGGTGGGGAGAACCCAGCCGAGCTCCGCGTCGGCGATGCGATGGATGTGCATCGCCATCCGCTTGACGCTCGCGCCGGCGCGCTCGCACTCGGCGATGATCGCGTGCACTTTCATCGGGGGGATGGACATCGTCGAGAGGAAGACTTCTTCCGCGCGCGTGCGGCGGCAGATCTCGGCCAGCGAATCGCGTCCCGAATACACCGTCAGGCCGTGCATCACTTTGCCCGCCTTGCGCGGATCGTCGTCGACGAAGCCGACCGGCAGGCAGCCCATTTCACTGTTGTTCGTCAGCTCGCGCCACAGCAGCTCGCCCGCATCGCCCGCGCCGTAAATCAGCACGCGCCGGGCTGTACGCGCATGCGGCGCGGGGAGGACTTTGCGCAGCAGGCGGAACGCGAAGCGGCTGGCGGTGATGAAGAGCATCAGAATCAGCGCGTCGACTACGAACACCGTGCGCGAGAAGCCGTCGAAGCGGAACGCGAACACGACCAGCAGGACGCTGCTCACCGACCCGAGCACGACCGCTCTCGCGAGCATCATCACGTCCGTCACGCCCGCATAACGCCACATGCCGCGATAGACGCCCGCGACGAGGAACGAGCAGAGCTTCACGAACACGATCGCCGGGAGCGTCTTGAGGAACAGCTGCCAGTCGCCCGATTGGACGCGCGCGGGACCGAACAGCAGCGCGTAGGCGAGGTACTGGCCGAGGATGATCAGGACGACGTCGAGGGCGACTTCGAAAATGCGGCGCTTGTAGGAGAGGTCGATCAGGAACGAAACGAGCGGCTTCTGTTGTGCGGCCGCGACTTCGTCCGGGTCATAGACGCGCACGCCGCCGAGGTAGACGCCGACGATGGCCAGGACGACGGCGAAGCCCGCGATCGCGGCGATGCTGACGTCGAAGCTGATGTGGCGAATGCCGACCGCGAGACCGGCGCCGAGGATGGCGAAGGCGTACATCATCCAGACAGCGTGGCGCTCGGAGAGGCCCAACGCCACGAGACGATGCGAGGTGTGATCGCGTCCGCCCTGCGACGCCGCGCGGCCCGACATCTTGCGCATCAGCGTCACGAACGTCGTGTCGAAGATGGGGATGCAGAGCACGAGCACCGGCACCGCGAGAACGGCCACGACGCTTCGCGACCGTCCGCCGCCGCCTTCACTGCTCATGAGAGCGGTGCTGGCGAGGAAGAAGCCGACGAACATCGATCCGCAGTCGCCCATGAAGATCGACGCGGGGTTGTGATTGAAGATGAGAAACCCGGCCAGTCCGCCGAAGAAAGCCGAAAGCATCATCGCCTCGGCGATCTGTCCATTGAGGAAGAACGTGACCGCCAGCGCGAGCGCCGCAATGGCCGAAACGCCTGCGGCGAGGCCGTCCATGTTGTCCAGCATGTTGACGGCGTTCGTCACGCCGACCAGCCAGAAGAACGTGATCACCATGTTCAGCGTGAACGACGCAGTCCACGGCAGCACGAGGCCGAGATACACGACGGCCGATGCGCCTAACAGCTGGCCAATGAGTTTCTGGTAAGGCTTGAGGTGGCGGAAGTCGTCAATGAGGCCGACCGTGAAGAG
>JALYOB010000046.1 GCA_030857085.1 Acidobacteriota bacterium
CCGCTGATCGCCGGCAGTTGAGAGGCGCCTCCGGCGTGGGTTCGTCCGATCGGTTCGTCCAGCGAGAGGCGCGTCGCGAACTTCGCCTCGCGCGATTCAACGCCACCGCTCCGCGAGCCGCGCGTCCCGCAATGCGATGACACGCGCGCCGCTCACTGCACGAACGCCCACACCCCTGCCGCACCCCCAACCAGCGCCCCGACCAGAACCTCCATCATCGTGTGCCGCTCGAGGTGCAGCCGCGACCAGGCGATGGCGAGGGCAATCGCGACGACGGCAACGAGCGCGCGGGGGAAGTCGTGCACCAGTGTCACGCCGCAGAAGGCGGCGAACATGGCGTGCATCGAGACCTTCAGGAAGCGATTGGCGAGGAGGCCGACCGCAAACATGATCATGCCGGCGGCAAGCGAGCGCATGAGCCGCGGGGCGGCGCCGAACCAGTAGAGGAGTCCCGCGCACGCGAGGAGAAGCGGGGCGGCGGCGTAGTAGAGGGCGGGGCGTTGTTCGCGGCGGGAGACGTCGAAGTCGCTCCACGCGCCGCGGCGCACCTTGCGCGCGATGATCGCCAGCATGGGAAGCGTCGTCGACGCTGCGATGACGGACGTCCAGAAGACGCTGCGCGTCGACAGTGCGACGGTGAGGGGGACGAGAAGGAAGGGGTGCCCGGCGACGGAGAGCGCGCGGGCGAGGAAGGTAGTGGAGGAGGACAGGCGGAACCGCCCGTCCTCCATGCGACTACCGCGCCGCCTTTTTGACCGCGCCCGAGCGGATGCAGCGGGTGCAGACCTGCATGCGTTTGACGGCCGAGCCGACCATCACGCGCACATTCTGAAGGTTCGGCATCCAGCGGCGGCTGGAGACGTTGTGAGCGTGGCTCACCCGGTTTCCGAAAACCGGCGCCTTGCCGCAGACTTCGCACATCTTTGCCATGTTGACTCCCTATCCGAATAACGAGAAAGGCGCCGATTCTAATCAGCGCCAGCGATCAACGCAAGAGAACGCCGTATAAGTGCGCGAATCCGCTTCACTTAACGGATTGATCACGAGTTGACACGTGAAATTAAACGTTGTAATTTCGCTCAACCTTTCTACATCCGGCCGGTGCCTGTGAGAAGTGAGTGAGATGGATGGGGTGAGCGGTGTTCTTCTCAAAGAGCAAAAATGTCGTAGGCCTTGATATCGGCTCCTCAGCCATCAAACTCGTCGAGCTGAAGGAGAAGAAGGGCGGGAACTACTCGCTCGTGAAGCTCGGAACCGAGCGGCTCTCGCCTGAGGCCATCGTCGACGGATCCATCATGGACTCGTCGATGGTGGTTGATACGATCCAGCGGCTGAACAGCGACCAGGCGATCAAGAATTCCAATTACGCCACGTCTCTGTCCGGCCATTCGGTGATCATCAAGAAGATCACTTTGCCTGCCATGTCCCCCGAGGAACTGGCCGAGTCGATCCAGTGGGAAGCCGAGCAGTACATCCCTTTCGACATCAATGACGTCAACCTCGATTACGTCCCGCTCTCGACGCCGGGCGCGAGCGACAACATCGACGTCATCCTGGTCGCGGTCAAGAAGGAAAAGATCAACGACTACACGTCGGTGATCAGTCAGACGGGCAAGCTTCCGGTGCTCGTCGACGTCGACGCGTTCGCGCTGCAGAACTGCTACGAGGTGAACTACGACGTCGAAGACGGGCGCGTCCTCGCTCTCGTCAACGTCGGCGCCTCGGTCACGAACGTGAACGTCCTGTCGGGCGGCACGTCGATGTTCTGGCGCGACATCACGTTCGGCGGCAATCAGTACACCGATGCGATCCAGCGCGAGCTGAGCCTCTCGTTCGAACAGGCCGAGGAGCTCAAGCGCGGCAGGCCGGTCGCGGATTACACGATTCAGCAGGTCATCCCCATCCTCAACTCGGTTTCCGAAGACTTCGCGGGCGAGTTGCGCAAGACGCTCGACTTTTTCACCGCGACCTCCGGCGCGGAGCGCGTCGACGAGATCGTGCTCGCGGGCGGCGGCTCGGGAGTGCTGAACCTCGACGCGATCCTGCGCGACAAGTTCGGCATCCCGGTGTCGATCATGGACCCCTTCCGGAAAATCAACGTCGACGAGAGCCAATTCAACCCCGAGGAACTGGCTGAGATCGCGCCGAGTATGGCGATCGCGGTAGGACTCGCCATGAGGAAGTTGGGGGACGCTTGATCAAGATCAATCTGGTGCGGGAAGGGCGGGCGGTCCGGGGAGCTGGCGCAGCTCCCGCGGCGGCAGCGATGGCTGCGGGACCGGGTGCGGCCAACATCAACAACATCCTCATCATCACGTTTCTGGTGCTGGGTGTGATCGCGTCGGCGGTCTACTGGTTCATCAACAAGCGCGAGCTCGGTCAGCGTCAGGAAGTCGCCGATCAGCGCAGCGCCGAGGCAGCCAAGCTCGAGTCGATCATCAAGGAAGTGGATGATTACCAGAAGCGCAAGGACAGCCTGCAGGAACGCATCAACCTGATCAATCAGCTCAAGCAGAATCAGAAAGGGCCCGTGCGGATCATGGATCAGATCAGCCGTGATCTGCCCGACCTGGTGTGGCTCGATTCGATGGACGTGACCGGCGGAAAGGTCACGCTCGCGGGGCGCGGGCTCAATCCGAACGCCATCGCTCTTTTCATCGAGAACGTGAAGAATGACGCGTATTTCGAGGAGCCGCAGGTCGGCGCGGTGACGCAGGTTTCACAGACGCCACTGGTCTACGGTTTCGACATGAACTTCGCGTTCTCGTATGCGCCGCGGACGCCGGGCGCCACTGCTGCCGGCACACCGGCAACGACGACCACGGCCACCACCACCGCAACGGCCTCGCAGTAACGGGAGAAGTCGATGGCGATCACTCTGGACGATAAACCCTGGTGGGTGGGCCTGCTCGCCGGCGTCGTGCTGGCGGGTGCGGTTTTCTATGGAACCGAGTCGCTTGCAGTCAAGAACATCAAAGCGGACATCGAGGCCACCGATCAGAAGATCACCGAGCTCGATGAGAAGATCTCGCAGGGACGCGCGGCCGAGCGGAAGCTCCCGCAGTTCCGTGAGGAAGTGAAGCGCCTCGAGCTCGAGCTCGAGAAGCTGCGCCGCATTCTGCCGTCGACGCGCAACACCGAAGAGATCATCAAGAAGCTCAAGTCGCTGGTCGATCAAGGCGAGTTCACGCTGCGCAAGCTGCAGTTCCCGCCCCTCGGCAGCAGCTCGGAGACGTACGCGGAGTGGCCGATCGCCGTCTCCGTCGACGGCCGCTACCACGACCTCGCCATCCTCTTCAATCGTCTCGGCAACTTCTCGCGCATCATCAACGTCGAGCAGATCAAGATCGCCGCTCTCTCGAATCAGGAGAGCAAGACCATCTCCGCCGACTTCGTCGCCAAGACGTTCGTGTATGTCGAGCCGAAGGAAGGCGAAGAAGAAGGCGGCAAGAAGAAAAAAGGCAAGAAGCCGAAGCCGGGCGGCGGCGGCGGCGACGCGGGTGCGGAGTAGGGGAACCGATGAAGCTCAAGATCGCAACTTCGCTCGTCATCATCATCGCCGCCATGGCGAGTGTGCTCGCGCAGCCGGCCAGAAGAAGGCCGGGGGGCGCGAGCGCAACCACGTCCAGCGCAACGACGGCCGCAGCTACCGACACGGTGACGACGTCGACGGCCACGGACGTTCAGAAGTCGCTCGAGGAAATTCTCGAAGAACCAACCACGACGGACACGTACCGCTATGATCCGCAGGGCCGCCGCGATCCGTTCCGGTCTCTGATCGGACCGACGCCGAAGCTCGAGCCGGGACAGCGTCCGGCCGGAGTGCCGGGCTTCCTGATCGACGAGCTGAAGCTGCAGGGCATCGTCAAGGCGCGTCAGGGTTTCACGGCGATGATGAACGGACCGGACAACAAGGGACATCTCATTCGTGTCGGCGACAAGGTGCTCGACGGAGAAGTCATCCGGATCACCGCAACCGCCGTCGTGTTCCGGCAGGAAGTCAATGATCCGACTCGCATCGAGCGGTTTCGCGAAGTCGTGAAGGACCTGGCGCCGAATTCGGCTGCTACGCAGGGCAGGTGAGGGTGAGTCAGGCGCAGGTTCATGGGCTGCGAGTGGAGGGCGAGATGGTGAAGGTGAGAACAATGACGAGAGCCAAGCGAATCGGGCTGGTGGCCGGTGTGCTCGTGCTGCAGGTGAGCATTGCCGGTGCCGGCGTTTTCGGGTCGCGCAAAGCGGAGCCGCCGAGGGCCATCGCAGACGTTCCGGCGAGCGCAATCGCGCTGCGCGGGGTCGAGATCGACGGCTCGCGCGTTCTGCTGCGCACCAGTGGCGCACCGGCGTTCACCTCCTACACTCCCTCGCCGGGCGTCTTCATCGTCGACCTCACCGATACGTCGCGTGAATCGACGGTGGCCATTCCGTCGGCACTGCCTCCGGCCGTCACTTCGGTGGCAGCGGAAGAAGTGGTGGAGATGGGCAGCCGCCTCACGCGCGTGACCTTCCGCCTCTCTGAGCCGCTGCAGCCGCAGGTCACGGCCATCGATCAGGCGGTCGTGGTCACGATTCCGGCGACGGCGATCGCGATCGAAAATGCGGCTCCCGCAGTCGAGCCGGTCGCCGCGGCCGCTCCTGCCGTCGCACCGATCACTCCCGCACCGGTCGTTGCTGCGCCGATCGCAGACGCAACTCCGGTCACGAGCATCGAGCCGGTTGCCGAGGCGGCGCCGGAAGTCGCCGAGCCGGTGGCTCGCGTCGAAGAGATCGCGGAAGTGGCTCTGCCGCGCGCACGTGCGGTCCGCCGTATCAGCGCGAACACGGACAACGGCAAGGTGGAAGTACGGATCGCCGGAGACGGGCAGCTCGAGTACAAAGCCTTCCGTCTCGAGAATCCCTCGCGCCTGGTCATCGACCTCACCGGCGTGAAGAACAGCGCAACGACGAATTCGGTCGCAGTGAATGATGATGTGGTGAAGCGCGTGCGCGTGGCGCAGTTCCAGCCGAACGTCGCCCGCGTGGTCGTGGATCTCGCCCGCAAAACTGAATACAACGTGGCCGCAGTCGGCGACGAACTGCGGATCGCATTCGGCGGCGCGCTTGCGTCACGAGAGATGCCGGCCTCCGCGCCTGCTCCCAAAGTCGTCCCCGCGCAGCCGAAAGCCGAGCGCGCGGCCACGAAGCCGCAGCCGCAGTATGTTGCCCCGGCGCCGCAGCCTGCCGCGACGACGATTGAAGTCGCCGAGCAGAAGAGCGAGCCCGCGGACATCGCCGACTCCATCCCCACGATTGTTCCGGCCAAACAGAGCGTTCCGGCCAAACAGAACGTTCCTGCGAAGAGCTGGAGCGTTCCCGAGCCTGCATCGAAGGGCGCGCGTTCGCGCATCGCACCCGCGCTCGATCAGGCACCCGCGCAGCGTCCGCCGGCACAGGAAGACGTCTTCGCCGATCCTGCTGCTCCGACCAACGCTGCCGGTCCTGTGACCTCCAGCCCCGCGACGACTGCCGCGCAGTCGCTTTCCGGCGCGTCGGCCTCGCGCACGCTCAGCAGCGGCCCGCGCGTGTTCAATGGCGAGCCGTTCTCGCTCAATCTCAAAGACGCGGACATCAAAGACACGCTCCGTCTCTTCGCCGAGCTGACGGGCCTCAACATCGCCATCGATCCGGGTGTCACCGGCTCGGTCACCGTCGATTTCGTCGACGTCCCGTGGGATCAGGCGCTCGACCTGATTCTGCGCCAGAACAACCTCACGTTCACGCTCGAAGGGAACGTGATGCGCGTCGGCACGATCGAGCGCCTCGCGGCTGAAACCGCGGCGACGCGCCGCCTCGAAGAAGAAGAGCGGCTGCGCGTTCCGCTGACCACGCTCAGCTTCAAGCTCTCGTACGCGCGCGCCACCGACGTCGCAACCTTGCTCCGCGACATCGCCTCGAGCCGCGCCCGCATCATCGTCGACCAGCGCACGAACCAGCTCATCGTGAGCGAGATCCCGGAAGTGCTGCGCACGATGCAGAACCTCATCACGACGGTCGACATCCCGTCGAAGCAGGTGATGATCGAAGCGCGCATCGTGGAAAGCCTGCGTCAGTTCCAGCAGCTCTGGGGCTTCGACTTCGGCTTCGGCGGCACGCTCGATCCGGCGATGGGAACGGGCACCGGTCTGGTCTTCCCGAATCGCGTCGGCTTCGTCGGCGGTCCGTTCGAGCTCGCCCTCGGCAACCCGGTTCTGTCGCTCAGCTTCTTCGACGTCCTCGGCACGTTCGACCTGAACGTCGCGCTGCATGCGGCCGAGTCGCAGGGCTTCGCGAAAGTCATCTCCGCGCCGCGCGTGACGACGCAGGACAATCAGGCCGCGGAAATCCAGAGCGGCTTCCAGATCCCGTATCAGACGCGCGTCAACTTCACGACCACGGTTGCCTACCTCGATGCAACGCTGCGGCTGTCGGTCACGCCGCAGATCACCGAGGCGGGAACGGTGATCATGGATATCTCGCTGCAGAAGAACGAGCCGGCGACCGGTCTGTCGATCGCGGGCGCGGCCGGCACTCCGCTCACCACGCGTCAGGCGCGCACGCGTCTCATGGTGCGCGACGGCGGCACGGCGGTCATCGCCGGCATCTTCACCACGCGCGACAACCAATCCGAATCGCGCGTACCCTTCATCCATCAGCTTCCGGTCGTGGGCGCGCTGTTCCGCAACCACCGCGTGGAAACGCAACATGACGAACTGCTCATCTTCATCACGCCCCGTATCGTGAGAGGGTGACGAAAAGAGAGGGCGGGGAGAACGATCACTATGAAAACGATCAAAACGATTGCCGTCGTCGCGCTGGCAGCGCTCACGATCGCGGGATGCAGCAGTGAGCTGACGGACAACGCCGCTCCCGTGGAGCTCGTCGTCACCTACAGCCAGACCATCAGCACGCTCGACATCGGTCCGACCACCGATGACGACTGCGACAAACCGCTCGGAACGATTCACCTGCAGGTGATCCCGAAAGGGGGCAGCACCGGCGGGGAACTGACGTCCGTTCGCGTGACGCGGTACTCCGTGTCGTATCGCCGCACCGATGGCGGGACGATCGTTCCGCCGCCGTATGTCCGCGCCATCGACACGCTCGTCGGCGTGGGTGAGAACGTCGGATCGGACTTCCGCATCTTCGAGATCGGCGCGTTCAGTCAGGCGCCGTTCGCCGCGCTCCAGCCGCAGAACGGCGGACGCGATCCGGAGACGGGGCGTTCCTATGTGAAGCTCGAGGTGCGGCTGCAGGTGTACGGACAGACGCTTGCAGGCGACAACGTCTCCGACGTGACGACGATCCCGATGGAGATCTGCTATCTCTGCCCAGGCGGGTGCAGCTAGGTCGCGCGTGACGAGCGCACGATCTGCGGGGGTGACCATGAAAATGATGAGACACAGCAAGCTTCTGATCGCAGTGTTCGCGCTGCTCCTGATCTTCGCCGGCTGCAAGGGCGAGTCTCCGACCGCGCCGCAGACCGGCAGCGGCGGATCGTCGGGCGGCGGAACGACGCCGCAGCCGCCTCCGACGGGCAACACGACCACGACACTGTCGCTGGCCGCTTCGAGCCAGAACCCGCTCGTCGATTCGACGGTGACGATCACCGCCACCGTGACGATCGGCGGCCAGCCGGCGCCGAACGGCACCGCGGTCGAATTCGCCGCGAACGGAGGCGGCTTCGATAACACCGCCTCCCGAGCGACTCTCAAGACCACGA
Organism: Acidobacteriota bacterium; assembly: GCA_030857085.1. Taxonomy (GTDB): domain Bacteria; phylum Acidobacteriota; class Thermoanaerobaculia; order Gp7-AA8; family Gp7-AA8; genus QHVT01. The sequence continues at coordinate 7,736 of JALYOB010000046.1, forward strand.
CCAACGGCGTGGCGACGGTGACGCTCACCTCGACCGTCGCCGGGCCGGTGCGCGTGCAGGCGAACGTGAACAACGTGCAGCAGGCGATCACGGTCACGTTCCAGACCAAGCCCGTCATCCAGCCGCCGCCCAACACGGCGCCGAGCATCACCTCCGTTTCTCCGACGGTAGGACGTCCCGCCGGCGGTGAGACGATCCGCATCACCGGCACGAACTTCACGTCGCCGGTGCGCGTGCTCTTCAACACCGGCGGCGCGCTGCCGGTCGAGGCGTTCGTCGTCTCCGTCAGCCCGACCGAAATTCAGGTCGTCACCCCGGCCGTGAACCTCGGCGCAGGCCAGCAGTTCGTCTCCGACATCACGGTCATCACGCAGGCCGGCACGGCGAACGAGCAGCGCGCCTCCGCCGCCGGCGCGTTCACCTATCGCAACGATCAGCTCACGCCTGTCATCTCCGCGGTCACGCCGAACTCCGGTCCGGTGGTCGGCGGCACGATGGTCACCCTCTTCGGGGAAGGCTTCCAGGCGCCGGTGCAGGTTCTGTTCGGCGCGGCCGAAGCGCGCGTGATCTCGGTCGACTTCTCGCAGATCATCGTCGAGACGCCCGCCGCGCGCGATACGTCGAACGACGGCTCCGGCCCCGTCGTCGGCGTCGTTCCGGTCATCGTCCGCAACATCCTGTCGAACACGAGCACGCAGACGACGCAGGGCGGCACGTTCCGCTACACGGCGGCCGTGCAGATCACGGCCGCGGGTCCGACGGAAGGTCCGTACAGCGGCGGTACGCGCGTCGAGATCGACGGCAACGGTTTCGTCGGCCCAGTCGCCGTCACGATCGGCGGCGTTGCGGCGCAGCCGATATTCGTCAGCGGTACGAAAATCATCGCAGTCACGTCGCCGATCACGCTGACCAGCTGTAACCCCGCCGGTGTCGCGATCACGGTCACGAACATCGTCAACGGTGATTCGGCGACCGGTCCGGTGTTCACGTATCGCGTACCGTTGCCGACGATCACGTCCGTCTCGCAGAACAACGTCGCGGGCGGCACGGTCACGATCACGGTCGCAAATGCCGTCGGTACGCCGCGCCTCGCAATCGGCCAGACCTCTCTGCCGGTCAGCAGCGCAATCGACAACGGCAACGGCACCACGACCTTCACCGCGGTCATCCCGCCGACGGTCGCGCTGAACACGCAGGCTTGCGAAGGTGCAACCGGCGTGACCACGCGTGTGCCGACGACGTTCGACATCTCGTACACCAGCGCGCTCCTCGCGTGTCTCACGGACAAGATCACGAACGGCATCACCGTCACGCCGCCTCCGAACACGCCGGTGATCGCGACCTCGGGCACGTTCACGGGCTTCAGCGCGCGCATCACTCCGGCGACGCCGGGCAATCCGACGGCAACCCCGCCGGTGCCGGCAACGCCCGCGACCGTCGCGCCGTCCGCGCCGCAGACCGTGACGTTCTTCAACTCCGGCACGGGCACGCTGACGATCAACAGCGTCACTCCGGGCGCGGGTTGCGGCAACTTCTCGATCTCCACTCCGACCGTTCCGGCGGCGCTCGCGACATGCGATTCGTTCCCGGTCACCGCGATCTACAACGGCACGACGACGCCGAGCGCACAGCAGTGCACCGTCACCATCGGCACGAGCGCGGGCACGCGTACGCTCACGCTCTCCGGCACGTCGCAGTAGCCGATTTCCCCGTCTTCTGATTTGCGAACCGCCCCGGCTTCGGGGCGGTTCGTGTCTCAGGCGGTTGCACCTCCCGGCGATGTAGGCAAGAATTCAGGTCCGCGAATGGCTCAACCGGCAATCAATCCGAAAATCGAGGAGCTGCGCTTCCGTCTCAAGACGGATCCGAAGAGCCGCCTTTTCTACCAGCTCGCCGAAGAGCTGCGGAAGGCGGGGCACTTCGGCGAGGCGGAGCATGTCCTGCGCACGGGACTCATGGTCTATCCCGCGTATCTCGCGGCGTGGGTAAGTCTCGGACGCGTGCTGCGCGAACAGAAGAACGACGCAGGCGCCGTCGAAGCGCTGACGAAGGCGATGCAGCTCGATCCGGGCAACGTCGTCGCCGCACGTCTCCTCGCCGACGCGTATCTCGCCCTCGGCGAGAAGCTCGAAGCGCTGAAGAAGTACAAGCTCGTGCACGCGCTGCTGCCCGCCGATGAAGAACTGCGCAACGTGATCGATCGGCTCGATCGCGACCTGCGCGAGGAGGAGCCGGCGCCTGCGCGAACCGAGACGACCGAGGTGACGCCGCCGCCTGTCGTCACCGAGACTCCGGCGGAAGAGCAGCCCGTCGCCGCTCCGGACGACGACGCAGCGCCGGCCGAAGAACAGCCATTTGCTGCCGCGGACGTTGCGGCGCCGGTCGAAGAACAGCCGTTCGCGGCCACCGAAAGCGTTGCCGAAGTCGCCGCGCCCATTGAAGAAGTCGCCCCCGTCGAAGAAGTCGCGCCCGTCGACGAACCCGCGATCGCGACCACCGCACTCGAAGATTCGCCGTTCGATCGCACCATGCCCCCGTTCGACGAAGCGGCACGTGCGCTCGGCGAAGAGATGCGCGTCGAAACGGAGACCGCAGACATCGAGCCGATGGCGCGCGCGCACAGCGACAGTCCGTTCGAAGATCCAGTCCCATCCTTCACGGCCGCCGCTCTCGAGATCGAGCAGCCCCTCGGCATGCAGATCGTTTCCGCGCCGCTCGCCGCCGACGTCCCGTCGTACATCGACGAGGAACTGCCGACCGTCGATTCGACTCCGGTCTTCGACACCGAGGCGCACATGCCCATCGCGGCGAAAGACGATGCGGCGAACACGCTCACGATGGCCGATCTGTACGTGCGGCAGGGAGCGATCGAAGACGCGCGGCACATCTACGAAAACATCCTTGCGCGCGACCCCGGCAACGCCGGGGTGCGGGCGAAACTCGAGGCGATCTCGCCGCGCGTGAATCCGAAAGTCGTGCGGCTCGAGCGGTGGCTCGCAAAAGTCTCGCGCAGAGAGGCCGGCCGTGTTTAGAACCGTGTTGTCCGGTCTGCACGACCGGATCGAAGGCGCGCTCGCAGTGAGCCTGATCGGCCTCGACGGCATTGCCGTCGAAACGATCGGCGCGGGTCAGGTGCCGCTCGACGTACTGGGTGCGGAGTTCGGCGGCTTCGTCAAGTCGATCCGCCAGACGAATACCGAGCTCGATACCGGAGACGTGCTGCAGTTCGCGCTCGTGACCGAGAAATACATCACGTTTCTGTCCGAGGTCACGCCCGAGTACTACATCCTCCTCGTGCTGCAGCCCGACGGCAACTACGGGCGCGCGCGCTTCGAGCTTTCGAAAGCGAAGTATCTGCTTCGCGATGAGTTGATTTGAGAGGGGTCCGTTGAATTTCAAAGAAATCCTGGAGCTGATCGACAAGGTCTCCCAAAGCGGCATCGGCGCCGTCGAAGTGGAACAGGCGGGAACGCGTGTTCGCATCGAAGGAAAGCCGACCGCGCCGGCGCCTTCCGTTTCGAACATCGAGCGCAGCGAGTCCGCGGCCATTCCGCAGCAGACATACGCGGCGCCCGTTCCGACTGCCGCTGAAGCCGCGGCGACGCGAGCGGAGGAGAAGAAGCGAGCCGACGACGAGAGCGAAGCCGGCCTGCACATCATCACCTCGCCGATCGTCGGCACGTTCTATCGCGCCTCGAGCCCCGAGAACCCGCCGTTCGTCAACGAAGGCGATCGCGTGACGAAGGGGAAGGTGCTCTGCATCATCGAAGCGATGAAGCTGATGAACGAGATCGAGTCCGAGATCGATGGCGTCATCGCGAAGATCTATCCGCAGAACGGCCAGCCCGTCGAGTACGGCGAGAAGCTGTTCGCGGTGAAGGTGTAGCGGCGCTTCATGTTCCAGAAAATCCTGATCGCCAACCGCGGCGAGATCGCCATGCGCGTGATCGCCGCGTGCAAGGAAATGGGCATCAAGACGGTCGCCGTCCATTCGCAGGCTGACCGCGACTCGCTCCATGTCCGCTACGCCGACGACGACGTCTGCATCGGCCCGCCCGTTTCGAAACAGAGCTACCTGAGCATCTCCAGCATCATCGCCGCGGCGGAGATCACCGGCGCCGACGCGATTCATCCGGGCTACGGTTTTCTTTCGGAAAACGCCCATTTCGCGGAGATCGTCGGCGAGTGCCGCCTGACGTTCATCGGACCGCCTGCGGAAGCGATCCGCCTCATGGGCGACAAGGCTCGTGCGCGCGAAACCGCGAAAGCGGCGGGCGTGCCGATCATCCCCGGCAGTGAAGGCGCGATTCGCACCGCAGACGAAGCGCGCGAGATCGCGAAAGAGATCGGCTATCCCGTCATTCTCAAAGCAGCAGCCGGCGGCGGCGGACGCGGCATGCGCATCTGCTGGGAAGAAGACGATCTGCAGAATCAGTACGACACGGCGCGCAACGAAGCAGAGCGCGCGTTCGGAGTCGGCGACGTCTATCTCGAAAAGTACCTCGAGCGTCCGCGCCACATCGAGATTCAGGTCTTCGGCGACACGTTTGGCCGCTACGTCTCCCTGGGCGAACGCGAATGCTCGATCCAGCGCAGGCACCAGAAGCTGATCGAAGAATCGCCGTCGCCCGCGCTCGACGAAGAAACGCGCCGCAAGATGGGTGAGGCCGCAGTTCGTTTGTGCGAGGCGGTCAACTACAACAACGCCGGCACGATCGAGTTCCTCTTCCAGGACGGGCAGTTCTACTTCATGGAAATGAACACGCGCATCCAGGTCGAGCACGCGGTGACCGAGGAGGTCACGGGCATCGATCTGGTGAAGGAACAGATTCGCGTTGCGGCAGGGGAGCGGCTCTCGGTTCCGGAGGGCGACTTCCGCCTGCGCGGCCACGCGATCGAGTTCCGCGTCAATGCCGAAGATCCGGTGACGTTCGCGCCGAACCCCGGAAAGATTCGCGAACTGCACATTCCGGGCGGTCCGGGCGTGCGCGTCGATACGCACATCTATCGCGACTACGTCGTGCCGCCGCATTACGACTCGCTGCTGGCGAAGCTGATCGTGCGCGGCAAGGATCGCCTCGACGCGATCGCCCGCGGACGGCGCGCGCTCGAGCAGTTCGTGGTCGAGGGCGTGAAGACGACCATCCCGCTGCACCGCGCGATCCTGAACAACGAGCAGTTCATCCGCGGCGACATCTCCACGCGGTTCATGGACAAGTTCTCGCTCTAGGCGCTACCCTGATCTTCCCTCAGCAATGAAGATCTACCTCGTCGGCTTCATGGGGTCGGGCAAGACGACTGTCGGCCGCGAGCTCGCGGCGCGCATCGACGCGCCCTTCTTCGACCTCGACGAGCTCATCGAAGCGGCGGAGAAGATGTCGATCAAGGAGATCTTCGGGCACCGCGGCGAGGCGTACTTTCGCAAGCGGGAGCGCGATCTGCTGCGCTCGACGCGCAATCTCGACGCGGGCGTGATCGCCACCGGCGGCGGCACGTTCACCTTCGACGAGAACATCCAGTTCATCCAGTCCGAGGGGATGTCGGTGTATCTCTCGGCGCCGTAC
>JALYOB010000340.1 GCA_030857085.1 Acidobacteriota bacterium
GCACAGGGGCGAGACGCGTCATGCCTTCTTTGCTGACGTAGTCGTTCGCTCCTTTGCGAATCGCCTCGGCCGCACGCTCGTCGCCGACGGTGCCGGAGACGAGGATGAACGGAACGTCGGCGGCGACTTCGCGCGTGATCTCCAGTGCGTCGATGCCCGTCGCGTTGCCGAGGTTGTAGTCCGAGATGACGGCGTCACACGGCGCGGCCGTGAGGTGCGCGCGCAACTCGGCGGTCGTCGCCGCAAAGCGCGCGTCGAACTCGAGCCCTGCGTGACGCAGCGCCATCGACGCGAGCATCGCGTCATCCGGGTTATCGTCGATGAAGACAATGCGCAGCATCACGCCTCCTCCGGTGCATTGCGGTTGAGCATCAGCCAATACATGCCGATCTTCTGGGTCGCCTCGAGGAACTGCTCGAAGTCGACCGGTTTGACGATGTAGCTGTTCGCGCCGGACGCGTACGTCTGCACGAGGTCGCGCTCCTGCGCGGACGAGGTGAGGATGACCACCGGCAGCAGGCGCGTGGCCGCGTGCTCGCGAATGCGGCGGAGCACTTCGAAGCCGTCCATGCGCGGCAGCTTGAGATCGAGCAGCACGATGGACGGCAACGGCTCGGAAGGGCGGTCTTCGCTGCCGTGCAGCAGCGCGAGCGCCTCCGAACCGTCGCGCGCGACGCTGACGATGTTTTTCAGGTTGCTGCGCTGGAATGCGAGCAGCGTCAGCTCGATGTCATCTTCGTTGTCTTCGACGAGCAGAATGCGGTTGTTCATGAAGGTGCTTCTCCGGGAAGGTTGAAAAAGAATGTCGCGCCGCGGCCGAGTGACGCCTCGGCGCGAATGGATCCACCGTGTCTGCGCACGATGCGCTGCACGAGCGCGAGGCCGATGCCGGTGCCTTCGAACTCGGACGGCTGCAGCCGCTGGAACGGCGCAAAAATCTTGTCGCTGAAACGTGGATCGAAGCCGGGGCCGTTGTCGCGGATGGCGATCGTGCCGTCGTCTTCGCCGAACACTTCGATGTGCGGCGCGTCGACGTGCGCGGAGAACTTCACCGCGTTGCCGATGAGGTTCTCGAGCACGATGCGCAGCAGGTGCGGATCGCCAGTGGCGGTGAGTCCCGGTTCGACTTCGAAGGTCGCTTTGCTGTGCGCGCGCTCGATGATTTCGCGCGCGACTTCTTCGGCGATCGCGCTGACGTCGACACGCGCGGCGCGCATCGGTTTGCGTGAAAGGCGCGCGAGGTTGAGCAGGTCGTCGATGAGCAGCGACATCCGCTCGGCCGCGGCGCGAATGCGCGAGAGATAGCGGCGGCCCTGTTCGTCGAGCATCTCGCCGTATCCGAGCTGCAGCTCGCGGCTGAAGCCATCGACCGCACGCAGCGGCGCACGGAGATCGTGCGACACCGAATAGCTGAAGGTTTCGAGCTCTTCGTTCGCCTGCGCGAGCCGCGCGGCGAGCGCTTCGACGGAGCCGTACTGCGCAGCGGTGTCTTCGACCGCGACGACGCGCGCGTGAAGAATGTCGTGTGCGCGTTCGAGCGCGAGCCGCCCTTGCGCGATCTGCGTGACGTCCATCAGCGAGGCGACGTTGGTCTCCGCGTCGATGGCGCCCAGCGTGAGCATCGCCACGAACCGCGAGCCGTCGGCGCGCACGAACTCTTTCTCGAACGGACGGCAACGGCCGCTCTGCCGCAGCTCGGTCATCCGATCCTCGTCGTGCGTAATGCTCCACGTCCACTCGGCGAGCTGTTCGCGCGTGAGGCCGAACATCTCGAGGAAGCGTTCGTTCGCATCGGTGACTTCGCCGTCGAACGTCCAGAACGCAACGCCGATGATGTTCGCGGTGTAGATGCTGCGGAACTTCGTTTCGCTCTGTACGCGATCGGTAATGTCGGAGAGCGTGCCGAGGAGCGAGGGCGCGGCGCCGGGCTTGACGGGGAGCTCGGTTGCGGAGCTGATGACGTGCACGATGCGTCCGTCGCGGCGTCGCAGGCGCAGCTCGCTGCGCGTTTCGGGGACGCCGCCTTTGCGTCTCTCTTCGTAGCGGCGATCGACGGCGGCGACTTCATCGGGATGCACGACCGACGGCGCATGCATGCCGATCATTTCGTCGACGGTGTAGCCGAGCATGTCCGCGAGACGTTTGTTGACGAACGTGAAGTGGCGGTCGGGCGCGACCACGTAGATCCCTTCCTGCGAGGTCTCGACGATCGTGCGATAGAGCGCCTCGCTGACGCGGGAGGTGTTCTCGGCTGCGGCGCGGCGTTCGTCTTCGATGCGCAGCCGGTTCGTGTAGTGAACGATGGCGACCGTGAGCGTGAACGCGCTCGCGGCGGCGACGACCGCGACGGCATACGCATGGTTGAACCACTGTCTGCGCGTGGCCGCGAGGCAGAACGCACCGAAGATCGCGGGCGCGAGCAGGGTGACGACCGACAGACGCCGCGCCGCCTGCGCCCACGGATCGCTCGCGAAGACCATCGTGCCGATGCCTTCGCGCGGCACGGCCGCGGCGTACCCGATCGCCCAGATCGTGCAGAGCGCCGCCGACGGCAAGGTCATCGGACTGACGCCGAAGCCGGGGAGGAACTCCGCGCCGTACGCGTACGCAACGAGGCTGGTGAGGCCGACGAAGCCGGTCGCGGCGGCGAACAGATGCGCGATGCGGCGCGGCGCGAGCAGCCCGGCGAGGCCGGTGCACGCGACCGCGACTGCGGCCTGCACCGACATGCGCATGTCGAAGCGGGCGTGGAGGGGGTCGAACAGGAGCGTGTCGAGGGCGAGGTGGCGATCGGTGACGTATTCGAAGATCGTGGCGGCGCCGATCGCGAATGCGGCGAACGAGAGCACGCGCGCAATGTGCCGGCCGCCGAGGAGCAGCGCGGCCGCGGCGAGCGCCAGGCCGAGAGCGGCGTTCGGGCGGACGATCTCCTCGCCGCCGAAGCCGCGGCGCAGCAAAGGAAATCCCGTCACCCAGCCGGCGAGGACGGAGAGCGACAGCGCGAGCGCTGCTCCGCCACACACACGACTCACCATGCGCGCACGGCGCGCAACCTCACTGCGATTGATGTGAACCCTCCGGACCCGCCCTGGACAAAGGCGTGCGGCGATCACCTTACGCAGGCACACGCTCGTCCGGTATCAGACGATCCATCCTCCCTCCGTAGGAGCGATCCTACAGAGATCCGTAAAGGTGTCTAAAAGGAGGGGCGGAGGGGAGGCTGGACGGATCGCAGCCGCTCCTCTGCCGGCGCGTCGAGAAGGTGGCCAAAGCCTCTATTCGCGCAGCGCGCGCTCGAACTCCTTCGCCGCCTCTACAGAACCCGCGCGATGCGTCATGCGCCGCTGCGGTGCGGCACGGCGTTGTGCCGGGGCGGCAGCGTGCGGAGGTAGCGATAGATCGCGAGGAGATCGTCGTCGGTCATGCGCGCGTTCTCGCGCCACGGCATGAACGGGTGCAGTCGTGTGCCGTCCGGCCGGACGCCGGTGCGCATCGCCTTCACGAAATCGGGCTCGCTCCAGCGTCCGATTCCGGTCTCCTCATCGGGCGTGAGATTCGATGGGTTCGCGGGAAATCCTTTCGGAGGCCTGGTCATGCCGGCGAAGAGCATCCGTTTCAGAGGACGGGAGAGAAGACGGCTGTGCGGCGTATGACAGTCACCGCAAAGACCGGCGTGCTGCGCGAGGTATTGACCATATTCGGCGGTCGCCGCGCGCGCCGGCGCCTGCGCGGAAAGGGCTGGTTTCGGACGGAGGAAGAAGAGCTTTCCGAGCCGGAACCAGAAGTTCGGACTCTGCGTCACCGCATTGCGCACCGGCGCGGTCGATTTCAGATATTGCGCGACCGCGAATGCGTCCGCATCGGACATGTCGTGGAACCATTCGTACGGCATCACCGGAGCGATGAGCCGGCCGTTGCGACTCTGCCCATTGCGCAACGCCCGCACGATCTCGCCGTCCGTCCAGCGGCCGAGTCCTGTGTCGGAATCGGAGGTGAGGTTCGACGCCCGCGCGACGCCGAGACGCCAGTCGCGGAACTCCGCCCCGCCGCTGAGCGGCCCGTCGACATCACGCTTCGGATCCGCGGCGTGACAATGTCCGCAGACGGCCACGTTCTTCACGATGTACTCCCCGCGCTGAACGGCATTTGCGTCCGCAATCGGGGGAGCTGCGGGGATGGGAATGGAAGCGGTGCGGCAAGCGCCGAGAGCGAGGAACGTCAGGAAAGCTGCGACGTGTCTCATGGGAAAAGGTGCGTGCATCAACGGCACCAGCGGGAGCGCGAACGGCTAAATCGACTGCGAGTGCAGCCAGCGAGCGATCGTGTAAGAGAAGTCGGCGAACGTCAGGTCGGTTACGTCGAGCTTCAATTCGGAGCAGATCACCGGCAGGTCAGCCCGGAAGGCTTCGTAACGGCGGTAGATCGCGGTGCCGCCGGGGATGTCGCTCCGTCCGGACTCCGCGCGCAGCCAGTCGCGCACCCGCGTCACCGCGACTCTCGGACTGTTTCCATGCTGGTGGATGTCCTGGCCGCTCAGGTCGGAGACGAACTTCTGGAACCGGTACTGCTCGGAGTCGAAGATCAGCAGCGACTTGTTCGCGCAATCCGGTTGAAAGGCCTTGCAGCCGAGGTCGATCCCGAGCTCGAGCGGCATGTTGAAGCGCGGCAGCGCATTGACAGAATCGAGCTCCGTTCGCGAGAGGTCGTGGATCGAATACCGCGACGCGGCGATGAGGGATGTGATCTTCTGCAGCCGGATCTGGCTCGAGTCGAGCCGTTCGCGCGCGCATTTCGGCCGGAACCCGGCGTCATTGACCGCGAACACAATTGCTTCAAAGATGGGCCCGTAGTCGGCATCGAACGGACAGTTGATGAATACGTTCTGCTCGTATTCGTCGTGCGCCATGCGTGCTGCTACTTCTTGCGCGAGATGACCGTCTCGACGGCCCGATCGATCTTCTTGCGACCGATGCTGCTCGGCTCCGTGGGGAAGAGGATCACGCGGCGAGCGCTGTCCGATTGCGCGGATTCACTGTTCTCGGCGACGAAGCCGGTCTCTCGCGTGACTTGCGAGGGAACGTGACTCGTTCCGGTGTGACGTGCATCTTCCGTGCGTTTGCTCCTGGCCATCTTCTTCTCCAGCGAGCGGAACCGGTTCCGCGTACCGCTCATTCTAAGCCGCTCGCGTCCTGCCGCCCCTAAACCAACCCATTCCGCACCGCATACGCCACGATGTCCGCGTTCGTCCGGAAGCCGGTCTTTTCGAGGATGCGCGTGCGGTAGGTGCTCACGGTTTTGATGCTGATCTGGAGGAGCTCGCCGATTTCGGTCGGGGACTTTCCTTCGGCGAGGAGACGGAAGACTTCGAACTCGCGCGGGGAGAGTTGTTCGTGCGGGCGGTCGCGGTTGGTGCCTG
>JALYOB010000780.1 GCA_030857085.1 Acidobacteriota bacterium
GCCTAGCGCTTCGCACCTTCGGCGAACTGCGTCGCAAGCCGGAAAAACTCGGCGCGTTCCTCAGGCGATGCGAACGCATGATCCGGAACAACAAACGAGTTTTGATTTCTGCCCACGATGTAGATCCGGTCACTTTCCGACGCGACACTCTCGATCGTCCGCCACGGCAGCTCGCCACGCCGGTTGCCAATTGTGGTACTGATCCCTTCTGGCGTGATCGTCAACGTCCGTTGTTGCGGTTTAAAACGAATCAGCGGATACAGCGGGAGAAATACGAGAACAACACACGTTACGAGAACTGCCGACACGATGTGATGTATCTGCACTGGCCTCGCGCCCGCTACGTTCTTGAGCGTGAGATAGAAGACGGACAAAGCGATCACCGCCTGAGCCGCCTTGAGCTTCCAACCTCTCCGCCACTGGCGCGAGTACGCGCCCCACACGTCAGAGCGCTTCAAACTATACCGGATCGTCACGTACCAACGTTACCACGGCTCGCCGCGCGGCCAACGATTCGACGCCGGACCAGCGGCGGATTGACAACCGCACACTTGCCATGAAATCGCGAATTGCGTTTGCCTGCGAACATCGTTCGCGGTAACCACTGCTACGCCTGACGCTTAACGCGTGAGCTGCGATCGTCCGAGCGAGGAACGGTGTACCCATGATTGAACATGCGCTGCGCCGTGACGGGACGAGACCGTCCGCCTATGATCGCCACATCCTACTGTCCCCCGAGTACAAAGGTTGTCGCGTCTATACTCGCCGTACTGTCGCGGGATCTGCGGTTTGCGTTCGGACGGCCTAACGGCTCTGAAGCTAAGCTGCGGCGCGGGCCCCGAGGGCCGGCGGCTGAGCGGCACGACGCTTGCCGCAACTAACGATCTGTCGGCGGGCAGCGTCTGCAAGCGGCGTGACGCCGTGACGCTTGGGAGGAAAAAGGGGCTTCAGCCCCGAGCCAACGAACGGCCCGCCGACAGCTTCAGCTTCAAGTTGGGCGGCGAGACTATACGACGCCGGGAGGCAGCAGCTTCATCACTGTTTCAGACAGTTGCTGCACGTCCATCGCAAAATTCAGCGATTGCAACACGCCATACATTACGCGCCAGAATCCCTTCAACTCTCCCTCATCTGCATTGCGCGCCAGAGCATCCTTGTTGAGCACTACAACGCCTACGGCATGCTCGAGCGCTTCGCGCAGTGCGTCGGCGCCGCGAATGCGGTAGTTCAATATCGCGCGGCGCAGGCGTTCCAACTCGCGGACGAGGAGTTCTTTCAGCGGAGCTTCGAGTGCGGATCGGATCACCGAGTCCACAACTTTGTTCAGATCGGTAAGTAGAGCCTCTAGCTGGTCGCCGGGTATCACTCGCTCTTGGTGGCGGCGCGCGAGTTCATTCGCGGCAAACTCAAGCGCTTGAATGGTTGTATCTTCAAGGGACCGCCTCGTCTCAGTCCAGTTGTTGTTAAGCCGGAGTGGAGAGATGGCTTGCGAAACAGAGCTGAGCCAACGAAGATAGAGATTCTGGTTTAGACCCTCTATGGCGCGAATGCTGTTTTCGGTGTGGTCGACCAGATGGCGCAATTCGGCGAGCCTAATCAGTAGTTCGCGCTCGTCTCCCCTTTTTCCACCGAGCGCCTCTACCCATACCCACCCTGTAGTGTCGTCACTTGCGCGGCCACGAGCGATCAGCAGAATGTCCAGCAGCCTCTGTCCGGGATTCGTGAACTCCATCACTAGCCATTGTACGTGACGCGTGAAACATTAAGGCAGAGAATGCGGCGTACGGAATCGACGAGGCTCGGCTGAGTCGGCTGCTGCGCGCTCGGTGTGCGATGGGAGTGCTAAAACACCTTGCTCGTCCTGGCGGACCACTCATGGGAGCGCTGTCTTGCCCGGCTTAAACGCGTGACGTACTGGAGGAGGACCAGCTTCGCGTGATTTTGACTAATCATTCGCGCCATCTCGTCCGTATGTCTCGTTGTTTTCGAAGCGTCTTGAGCGGTGGCTGTCGGTGTTCGTCCGGCGTAGACTCCGTTCGTCCGCCCAACGGCTCTGAAGCTAAGCTGCGCGGCCGGTCTCGTCTGCCAGCGGCAGAGCGGCGCGGTGGGTGCAGCGGTCTCGCCGTGCTTGCACGGCGAGAGAGCAATGCGGCCGGCGTGCCGCCGGCCTTCATTAGAGATGCCACAGGCGCTTCAGCGCCGGACCGAAGC
>JALYOB010000341.1 GCA_030857085.1 Acidobacteriota bacterium
AGTTCCGCCCGGGCGATGCCGCCCTGGCAACTCGCCACGCGCCACTCGCCACCTCGAACGGACAACGGATAACCACCCAACCGACACCACAAGCACATCTGTGAATAACCACCCACCCCTCACTGTTAACCGCCCTGCATGAACATCATCCGTCGAATCAGCGTGACTGCTCTTCTTCTGGTTGTGTCCGCGTCGGCATTTGGTGCCGACCTCAAGTGCAATACCGCCGGCAATGTCGAGGAGTTTCGTTACTCCTGGCGCCTGCGCGGCGGCGTGCGCTTTCTGGCGGGACTCATGTTCCCGACCAGTGGCGTGGGCAACCTCAAGACGACGTACGGCGACACGGTGCATAGCGAGCTGCTGATCACCGCGCCGAATGGCAAGCAGGGCGGCTACTACGCGTACGAGTCGGACATGGATGAGCGCGGCTCGAAGACGCTGATGACGTACCACGGCTATGCGTGGGGCAACAAATCGCGTCAGGAGCGGACGATCTTCGACTACGTCAAAGGTCTGGTCCGCATTCACAAGCAGACGCCGGATGACTCCGAGAACCGCGTTCGCAAGCTGCCTGCGGATCAGCAGCAGTTCCGCGACATTCTGACGGCCATCCAGTTCCTGCGCACGAACGCGCAGACGATCACGCGTCCCCTCCAGACCTCCATCTTCTCGGACGGCAAGGAGTATCCGGTCGTGTTCCAGCCGGGGGAGAAGAAGACCTTCACGGTCGAAGGGAAGGTCGTGAGCGCGATCGCGTTCAACATCGTCGACGCGCCGGGCGGGAAGAAGTGGCCGGGCGGCGTGAAGGTGTGGCTCAGCAATGACGAGCGCCGCATCCCGGTGCGGATGGAGATCACCCAGAGCCTGGCAGCGCTGCAGCTCGACCTCAAGCAGGTCGAGTCGTGCAAGACGCTGGTTGCCGGACTGTATTGACGTAGCGAGTAGCGCGTGGCGCGTTAGAGGGGCGGTTTCGCCTGGGGCCGCACGGCCCCGAAGCGCGCGCGGCTGGCCTCGTGTCAGGCGCGTCGTTTGCAGCCCTGCCCGTTGATTAAACATGGGTGGGAGTTGCCGTTGATCAAAGCTCGCAGGACGCCGTTCAAGCTTCGCAAACTTCTGGTCATCGACGATGATCAGAAGCTCGTGGGGTATTACCGGGAGCTGCTCACCCCTTACGGATTCGAGGTGCTGATCGCGCACGACGGTGAGGACGCAATCCCGCTCGTCGACGCGAACCCCGACATCCAGCTGGTGATCCTCGACATCTCCATGCCTCGCATGGACGGCCGTCAGTGGCTCCGCTGGTTCCGCACCAAACAGCAGGACTCCCCGGTGATCGTGATCACCGGCTATAAGCTGGATGGAGACGGAGATGCGGATCTGCAGCCCTCCGTCGTTCTGGAGAAGCCCTTCCACGTCGCCGAGCTGCTGGACATGGTGGGCCTCTTCTGCGGCCTCGGCACCCCGATCGTGGCGCCGAAAGACGTCACCGCCTGAAGTGGTTCGCGCGCACAGGGGCGCGCGTCAGCCCGCCTCATCGCGTCTCGCTCATCGGCGGCACCACATCCGTTGGTACCGTCGGCTGCAGCGGCGCGAGCTCTCTTGCGATCAACTGAAATCTTGACGGGTCGTAGCGAAGCGCGATCAAGCGTCCTTTGTGCACGCTTGCCTCGCGCGGAAGTTCGACGCGCAGCATGACGCCGCCGCTGAGCATGCCGTGCGCGATCCAGCGGCCGTTCGCGAACCCCGCCTCTTCGACGCCGAACACAAAGTCGGAGTCTTCCCCACGCGCAGCCGGCGTAAAGTCGGATGGCCGCACCAGCGCCACGCCGCTGCCCTGGAAAGGCGGCGCTGCGACTTCCCACGCACCGATCACCGACTCGACGATGTTCCCGCGGATCGTGATCGGGATGACGTCGACGTCGCTCGTCGCGATTGCTGCGGCGTCATCGACCGGCCGCGCGAAAACTTCCGCCGCGCTGCCGGTCTGCACGACTGTGCCGCCGCCGAACACGACCACCTGATCGGTGAACGCGAGCTCGTCGCGCGAGGAAGGGGCGGAGATGACGGTCGTCCCGGCCACGCGCATCGTGCGATAGAACGCATCGGCGAGCGCCGTTCGCGCGCTCGCGCTCGCGCGTTCAAGCAGCCGGTCCGCGAGCAGCACCGCCGGCTTGAGCAGCTCGATGCGCGCGAGCTGCACGCGCAGCGTCTCCGTCGAGGAAAGCGACGCAATGCGACGATCGAACAGCTCCGCGAGCTCCCACTTTTCCGCCGCCAGCGTGAGCTCGCGATGACGATCCTCGCGATCCAGCGTGCGCGTACGTACGGCCGCGATGAGCGCATGCTGCACGCTCCAGCGCGAGGAGACTTCGAGCTCGGACGTGACGAACAGTAGCGGACGCCGCGACGCCTTGAGGTCGTTGACACGCCGCTGCCCGAAAACCACATCACCCGATTGCGGCCGCAGCGTCCCCGCAATCAGCCGCAGCAGCGTCGTCGCTCCGCAGGACGGCGGTCCCACGACGGCCGTGTGCGTGCTGCGCGCAAAAAGCAGATCGACGTCGCGCAGCGCAAACCCGCGGTCATATGCGAACGCGACCTTGCGCAGCGCGACGTCGAGCACGGAGCAATCTTAGTCTGTCGCGAGTTCTTCGAGTCGCGCGGTAAGAATTGAAAATTGAAAATTGAAAATTGAAAAAGAGGAACGCAAACGCGGTCACCGTCGCGCGCACGTCCGATTTTTCAATTTTCAATTCTCAATTTTCAATTCCGGTTCCGCAGGAAGCGGCCTACCGTGGCGATCGTCCATGGAACGGCTCGAACCGTTCCCCCGGCCCTCGCTGGTGCAACAGCTCCCACTGCGTCGGATCGAGGACGCCGCGCATGTCGACGAGCATCATCAGCTCACGTTCGAACAGCCGTCCGCGTGCGGCGTTGAGCTGCGTGGCTATGCGCTGGATTTCCTGACGGCGCAACTGCGTCCGATCGAGCTCGCCGCGCAGTGCGATCTCGAGCTTCTGCACTTCGCTCTTCGTGTCGATCAGCTCATCGGCCACGCTCTGGAACACTTCGTCGAGCCGCTGCTGCTGCTCTTTCGTCAGCGCGAGTTTCTTCGCCACCTCGACGCGCCGCCACCAGCGTCCCGGCGGCATGCCGCTGTTGCGCATCGGACCTCCTCCGCCAGGAGGCGGGCCGTGCTGCGCTTCGGCGAATGCGGCAAGCATCAACAGTGCCGCGACGATCATCATCTTCCTCATCACGAGTTTCCTCCGTTGCCGTCGACCCACGACTCCCATTCGACCAGCGGCTGGTAATCCTGCAGCGGCGCCGATTCCCATGGATCGGTGGGGACGTTGAGCTCGACCGTCTCCACCCTGGCGGGGGACACGGCCGGCTGTTGTTTGTGTTTCTCCAGCATCGGCCAGGAGATGCTGCCGCCGACGACGATCGCGAGCGCGGCCGCCGCGGCAAAGCGGGTGAAGGTCTGCGTCACGCGACGCGGCGCGACGCGGCTCATGATCGCGTGACGCTGCCGGATCCAGAACACATCCGGCTTTTCGTCGTGACATGCGCCGAGGCCGCGGACTTTGCGCTCGAGCCGCTCGTAGCGCGCGGCGCAGTCGCTGCAGTCGGCGAGATGCATCATCACCGGCAGCGATTCTCCCGGCTGCGTGTAATACGTCTCGAGCAGATCGGCTTCACTGAAGTGCTGGCTCATGTTCCATCCTCGGGGTGGTTCGCCATGCGGCGAGCTCTTTTCGAACTTTGTGCACCGCGCGGAAGAGATGCGCGCGAACCGTACCGGCCGCGAGGCCGAGGTGCTCGGCGATCTCTTCGAGTGAAAGATTTTCGTAATGACGCAGGCGGAAGATCACCTTCTGCTGCGACGAGAGTTGCCGCTCCGCGCGCTTGATCGCGAGGCGGAGCTGTGAAGAGAGCAGTTGCCGTTCCGGATCGGGACGTTCGTCCACCGGCTCGAGCATCGTCTCTTCTTCGCCGTCCTCGCCGCCGAATGTAAAGAGGCTGACGAATTTGCGGCGGCGCAGCGTGTCGCGCGAGCGATTGATGGCGATGCGCGTGAGCCACGTTTCGAGTCCCGCGCGCCCTTCGAATTTCGCGAGGTTCGTGTACGCCTGCACGAAGGTGTCCTGCGTCACCACATCCGCCTCGGACTCGTCGCGCACGATGGCGAAGGCGACGCGATAGATCTTCCGTTGGTAGCGTGAGACGAGAATCGCGTAGGCGTTGCCGTCGCCGGCGAGCGTCCGCGCGATCAGTTCTGCATCGCCGGGGAGTTCGCCTGGATCGCTCATGCGAAAGACGGCCACGTTGCTTCTCACGCGATTTGGACGCATTGGGGGGGTGTTCGTTTACATGGTACCCGTCATTCGGCGATCGGACCTGCCGCGCGGCCGGCCAGAGCGACGCCGCCGAAGATCATCGCGCCTGCGAGGAGAATCATGCCGCCGATGGTCTCGCCGAAGATCAGCGCACCGAAGATCGTCGCAAGAATCGGCTGCACATACGTGTACGCCGCGACCACCGAACTGTCGGCATGACGCAATGCCCATGCATTGAGCAGGTAGGCCGCGACCGTCGGCCCGAGGATGACCAGAAGGAGGGCGAGCCATGCGCCGCCGGAGAGGCTGCGCCAGTTTTCGGTGAAGAGCGAGTACGCCGCGATGGGGAAGAGCATGACCGATCCAAAGGCGAACATCCGCGCGACGACCGCGCGCGCGGAAAGCCGCGCCATGGCTGGTTTGGAGATCACGAGATAGAGGGCATACGAGAGGCAGTTGAGGACGATCATCAGCGCGCCCGCGAACGAGCGCCACGACCCGGCGAGACTCTCCCCGCCTACGACGAGCAGCGCGCCGCCGCACGCGAGCGCAATACCGCCGACGCGCGTTGCCGTCGCGCGCTCGCGTCCCGCGAGAATCGCCGCGCCTAACGCGAAGACGGGGATGGTGGTGATGAGAATCGCCGCAACGTGCACGCTGGTGAGCGAGAGGCCGAGGAGAAACAGCGGAGCGTTGGTGACGACGCCGAGGACCGCGTAAAGCACAACGCGGCGCGTGTCTTCCCGCGCGAGCGGCGGCTCATTGCGCGCCACGACCGCAAGCAACAGCGCAGCGCCGGCGATGCGCATCCATGCGAACGAAAGCGGCGCGAACTCGCGCATGCCGAGTTTGGAGATGATGTAGTTCGCGGAAAAGAGCAGCGCGACCGTGAACAGCGCGGTGTGGAGGCGAAGGGTAGACGGCATCGTGGCGCCGCGGAGTGTAGTTTAAGAGTGCGGTGGCGGAGCCACCGCTTTGGAGTGCGGCGACGCGAGTCGCCGCTTTGGCTTTGTGTGGAGTGCGGCGGCAAAGCCGCCGCTCTGTTACGCCGCGGCGGAGCCGCGG
>JALYOB010000781.1 GCA_030857085.1 Acidobacteriota bacterium
TCGGTCAGGCGGTGGCTCGCGCTCGCGTCGAGATCGAGTCCGTAGATCTTTTTGAGCTCCGCGATCTTCTGCAGTGACTCTTTTCCGAACGGCGTTTTTCCTTCGATCGCGTGCAGCACGATGCCTTCGAGCAGATCGCCGAGCGTCATGTCGTGCACTTCGGCAAGACCTTTGAGCACCTTCACCAGACGCTTCTCCATCCGCACGCCCGTCTGGATGCGCTCGACTGCAACTGTCTGGACCATGGTGCGATGGTACATATGTACCAAACGCATGGTCAAGCCCGCTGTGCTACTCTTGGAACGTCCAATAACAACAGGAGATCACGCGACATGGTCCGTTTCCGCTCTCTCATTGCAACGACGGCAGTTCTCTCATTCACCGCTTCTCTCGCCTTCGCGGAAGGAAGCGTGCAGCAGAAAACGCAGGTGCATTTCGGCGGCGTCATCGGCGGCATCGCCAACGTCTTTGGCGGCAAGGCGACGCGCGAAGGGATCACCAGCACGACCGCCATCAAAGGCAATCGCCGCCTCACCACCAACGACCGCTCGGGGGAGCTGGTCGATCTCTCGGAAGAGAAGATCTATCGGCTCGACTACAACCGCAAGACGTATGAGGTGGTGACGTTCGCGGAACTGCGCAAGCAGTACGAGGACGCCAGGAAGCAAGCGGCGGAAGAAGCAAAGAACGAAGAAAAGTCGAAAAAGAAGGAAGAAGGTCCGGAGTACGAGGTCGACTTCGACATCAAGGAAACGGGCCAGAAGCAGACGATCGGCGGCTATGACACCAAACAGGTGATCGTGACGACGACCGTGCGTGAGAAGGGGAAGAAGCTCGAGCAGTCGGGCGGCGCCGTGCTGACCGCGGACATGTGGATGGGGCCGAAGATCGCCGCGCTGCGCGAGATCGGCGCGTTCCAGGCCAAATACTTCAAGCAGCTCTACGGCGATCCGACCGCGGAGATGCAGCAGATGGCCGTGCTCATGGCCACGACCCCGACGTTCGCGAAGGCGATGAAGGAGTTCGCGAAGAAGCGCACTGCATTCGAAGGTGACGCGGTGCGCACGACCCTCACGTTCGAGACCGTCGCCGCGCCCGGCCAGCAGGCCGCGCAGGAAGAGGACTCCTCGCCGAGCGGTGTGGTCGGAGGCCTCCTCCGCAATGCGATGAAGAAGCGCCAGGAGAAAAAGGGCGAAGCCGCCGCTCCCGGCCGCAGCAAACTGTTCGAGTCGACGACGGAACTGGTCTCGGCATCGACCAATGCAGGCGAAGTGGGATTGCCGGCGGGATTCAAAGCGCGCTGAAGTGCGCGCGCGTTTACGCGCTGACGCGCGTCGGTGTCAGGTGTCGGGTATCTGAGCTTTTTCGCCTGAGGGACGGGTGCGGACGAGAGCCGCATGTCATCCAGGCGAAGCTGCCCAGACAACTGACACCCGACACCCACGTGCGCAGCGCGTGCTACGGTCGCCCCCGCACGCGGCCAATCAACTCATCCTTCTCCCTCCACAACTCCTCCACCCACACCTTGAAGCTCTCTCTCTCCGGGCCGGCGACGGTGACGGCGGGGGTGGCGAATTCGCGGGGGATTTCGAGGCGGCGCGCTTCGACGTGGATCCAGGGGAGGCGGTTGGTGATGAAGTCGAGCATCGTCACGTCGCCTTCCGGATAGACCACGGTCAGGTCGTAGATCGCTTCGAGCTGGTCGCCCATCGAGGCGAGCACGAACGCGATGCCGCCGACGCGCGGGCGGAGCAGGTAGCGATAGGGCGACTGCTGCTCGTCCTGTTTCTCGAGCGAGAAGCGCGTCCCTTCCACGTAGTTGAGGATCGTGACCGGAATGTCGCGATAGCGCTCGCAGGCGATGCGCGTCGTCTCCAGATCGCGGCCGCGTTTCTCGGGATGCTGCTGCAGATACTCCGGCGAGTAGCGGCGCATGAAAGGGAACTCGAGCGCCCACGCCGCCTGTCCCACGAGCGGCGACCAGGCGAGTGTGTGCTTCAGAAAAAAGCGGAACAGCGGCGCGTGCGCGAGCCGCAGCGCGCGCTGGGCCGCGAAGATGTCGACCCACGAGATGTGATTGCTGATCACGAGATAGTGGCCGTCGCGGCGAATGCCTTCGAGTCCACGGATCTGCCAGCGTGTGGTGAGAAACGTGTCGAAGATCGCGTCGTTGAATTGCACCCAGCGCTCGGCACACCAGTTCAGAAC
>JALYOB010000342.1 GCA_030857085.1 Acidobacteriota bacterium
GGTCCGGGCCCGTGGGCCCGGTCGCCGGAGGCCCCCCGGTTATCCGCGCTCGCGCGCGAACAGGTCCACCACGATCTCCGGCATCCGATGGCCGAGTTGCGCGCCGGTCACGCGTGAGTCGTAATGGAAGCCGAGGCGGCGGACGACCGCTTTGGAGCGTTCGTTGGCGGGATCGATGATGGCCAGCACGCGGGGGTGACCGAGCGTCTCGAGCACGTGGCGCATCGCGGCGCCGCCCGCTTCGGTCGCGTAGCCGCGGCCCCAGACGTCGCGGGCGAGCCACCAGCCGATCTCGAGCTCGCCCGTGGTGCCGAGGGGCTGGATGCCGGTGACGCCGACGACGCGGTTGGACGTTTTTTCCACCAGCGCCCCCATGCAGAGGTCGAAATCGGCAAGCTGCTTGGCCTGCCGCGCCAGCATCCCGTCCACTTCTTCTTCGGTGAAGGGCACGCCGCCGTGTACGAACTCCACGACGACGGGATCCTGCGCCATCGCGGCGAGCGCAGGACGGTCCGCCGCTTCCCAACCGCGGATGATGAGCCGCTCGGTTTCGAGTCGAAACATCGCCGTCCTGCCCGCCGCCGGGCGCCTTACTTCTTGTCCTTCTTCGGCTTCTTCGTCTCTTTTTTCCGCGCGTTATTGCCTTTGGCCATGGTGGTGTCCTCCGGGAGGCATCGTAACGCATCGGTTGGTGGTTTGTTGTCGGTTGTCGGTTGTCGGTGAGAGAGGTTGTCCGTTCTCCGTTGTCCGTTTGGGGCGATGCATCGCCCGGCCGAAGACGAACGGAGACCGACAACCGAGAACCGACAACCGAGAACCGCCAGCCGATAACCAGCTGGCGCAAATCTAGCAGTGGCACTACCACCTACGGATGGGAGAGCACTTTCGAATGAAGACATTCGCCGCGATTGTCGTTGTGTTTCTGTGCGCGTTGACCGTTTCGGCTGCGCAGCCGGCTTCGAGCAGCATCGACGTCACCACCACCACGCCGATCACCTGGAACGGCACTTCGCCTGGCGGCAGCTCGCCGGATGCCGAGAACACCTGCGTCGACGGCGTGAACTGTGACGCCTTCACCATTACTCTCAACGGAACCGTCGAGGAGTGGGCGGGCAAGGCGGCGCATGTGCGCATCAACTGGTCCTTCCCCGCGACCGACTACGACATCTACATCCACAAGGGAAGCGTGACCGGCCCGGAAGTCGATCGCTCCGGCGACGGACTCACGACCACCGAAGACGCGCTGATCATCCCCTCGCGTGACGGCGTCGGCCCGTTCGTCGTCCACGTCGTCTACTTTGCCGCGACGCAGGCCGACCAGTATCGCGGCACCGTCGATGTCATCCCCTCTCCGTTCGTCACGCCGGGCACCGGCACCACCGCTCCGGAGTTCCGCACGTACGCCGCTCCCGCCCCTCTCGGAAAGAGCGCCGGCGAGCCCACCCTCGGGCTCATGCGCAGCGGGAAGACCATGTTCATCGCCGGTCTGGAAACGCTGCGCGTCACGTTCAATGATCCCGACGCCAACGCGGTCAGCTGGGAAGACAAGAGCGCGCTGACGACCTCGATCGAAAGCTTCGATCCCATTCTGTACACCGATCCGCGTACAGGCCGCACCTTCGTCTCACAGCTGCTGCCGACCAAGATCAGTCTCATGTCGTATACCGACGATGAAGGCGAGACGTGGCAGCCGAGCCAGGGCGCCGGCATCAACTCCGGCGTCGATCACCAGACCATCGGTGCCGGTCCCTTCCGCCCCGGCATTCTCGGCCGCGGCCCGCTGACTTCGTACCCCAACGCGGTCTATTACGCATCGCAGGATTCCGGCCTCGCGGAGATCGCGCTCAGCCGCGACGGCGGCGTGACCTTCGACGTTGCGGTACCGATGTGGAACCTCCTCCAGTGCGGTGGCCTGCACGGCCACATTCGCGTTGCGCCCGACGGCACGGTGTACGTGCCGAACAAGAGCTGCTTCAGCTCGCAGGGCTTCGCGGTTTCGGAAGACAACGGCCTCACCTGGACCATTCGCACGGTGCCGGGCAGCACGGCCGGCCACACCGATCCCTCGATCGGCATCGCGTCTGACGGCACGGTCTACTTCGGCTACGTCGGCAGCGACGGCAGGCCGTACATGGCTGTAACGAAAGACCGCGGCCTCACCTGGCTGAACGTGCAGAATGTCGGCCTCTCGAACGACATCAACAACGCGGTGTTCGCGGCCGTCGCGGCCGGCGATCCCGATCGCGCCTCCTTCTTCTACGTCGGCACGAACACACCCGGCGAGAACGGCGTCCTCACCGATCGCACCTTCCCCGGCACGTGGTACGGCTACATCGCGACGACGTATGACGGCGGCAAGACGTGGACGACCGTCAATGCAACGGCCGGCGATCCGGTACAGCGCGGCGTCATCTGCACCCACGGCACCGACTGCCCCTCCGGCACGCGCAATCTGCTCGACTTCAATGACCTGCAGATCGACGCGAAAGGCCGCCCGCACGCGGCGTTCGCGGACGGCTGCACGAGCGCGCCCTGCATCCAGGGCGTCGATCGCAACGGCCCCTCGACCGCGGTCACCGGCGGCACGACCGGCCTGCCCGACGGCAAAGTCGACGGCTACGATAACGACGGAACGAAGCTCGCCACGATCATCCGCCAGACCAGCGGCAAGACCCTCTTCGCCGCATACGACCTGCCGGATGCGCCGAGCGTGCTCGATGGCGGCTACTACAAACCGAACGCGCGCCTGACGTGGGTGGACAACGCAAAGAACGAGACGAGCTACGCGATCGAGCGCTCGACCAACGACGCCGACCACTTCGCCCAGATCGGCACCGCCGCCGCGAACGCGACCTCGTTCACCGACGGCAGCGTCGTGAAGAAAACCGCCTACTACTACCGCGTCCGCGCCATCAACGCGAACGGAACCTCCGCCTACTCGAACGTGATCCGCGTGTACGCCAAGTAGCGCGATCCCGCACAGCAGTGATATCAAAAACGCGGCAAGGCGACTTGCCGCGTTTTTTGTTTGTGATGTGGTTGTCGGTTGTCGGTTTGTTGGTTGTCGGTTATCGGTTGTCGGTTGTCGGTGATAGACAACGGACAACGGACAACGATCAACGGACAACCAGACACCGACAACCAGCAACCGACAACCGACAACCGCAATGCGCACCAGACTCCTCCTCCCCCTCCTCCTCACCATCGCCTGCGCGAGCCTGATTCCGGCGAACGCGCTGCGCGAGTTGTTCGGCGTGCGCATCGGCATGTCGAAAGCGGCAACGCACGAGAAGCTCTCCGCGAACGGCACGATGGTCCGCGAAGAACGAAAGCGTCAGGAAGCGTGGCAGCTGCGCGACGAGCGCTACGAAGGCGCGATCGTCGGCTACGACCGCGAATGGCGCGTCCGCTTCATCACCGCCGTCGTGCGCAACGACGCACACGTGCGCTACGCCGACGTCCTCGACGTCGCCGCGGCGAAACATCAATCGACGGGAACCTCCCACACCTACACCTGGCGCCCCCCTCACGCCCGCTACAGCATCATCGCCATCGGCACCGACGCCGACACCGTCAAGTACGTGACCCTCACCCGCGGCGCGGACGAAGAAGAGGAGGAGGAGGAGTGAGGAGTGCGGTTGTCCGTTCTCCGTTGTCCGTTCAGGGCGGCGTGTTGCGGACAACACACGCGTCGCACGAATGGTGTCAGGTGTCAGGTATCCGGGCCGTTCCGCCCGGGCGACACCGCCCAGACACCTGACACCTGACACCATAAAGACGGACAACGGATAACGGACAACGGACAACCCAAACCAACCGAGAACCGCCAACCGACAACCGACAACCCAACAAAACCATGCTCCCCTGGACCCTCCTCGACACCACCACCATTCCCGGCGACGGCGGGGAGATGCGGCTGCATCAGCGCGGAACGGAGTTCTCGATTCGCGTGGGCGGGTACGAGCTGATGAACAGCCGCGTGCATGGTTCCGAGGATGCGCTGGCTTCGCTGGTTTGCTCGCGGAGAGAGTGCCGGGGGGTGCGCATCCTCATCGGCGGATTGGGGATGGGATTCACACTCGCCGCGGTGTTGCAGCACGTGGACGCGCAGAGCCAGGTCGTCGTCTCCGAGCTCGTACCGGCCGTCGTCGCGTGGCATCGCGGACCGCTCGCACATGTCTCCGGCGGCGCGCTCGACGATCCCCGCGTGCAAGTGCGCGAGATCGACGTCGCGCGTGTCATGCGCGAGGAACGCGAGGGCTTCGACGCGATTCTGCTCGACGTCGACAACGGTCCGGCCGGACTCACCTCGAAGGCCAATGACTGGCTGTACAGCGCGCCGGGACTGCAGGCCGCACGTGCGGCATTGCGCAAGCGCGGCCTGCTCGCCGTCTGGTCCGCGGGCGCCGACCCCGCCTTCACGCGACGCCTGCAGCACGCAGGCTTCGCAGTCGAGGAAGTGCCGGTGCGCGGACGCGGCGCGAAAGGCTCGCGCTATCTGATCTGGATCGCGTCAGTGCAGTAGCGCAACCGCGAGCGAGACCACCGCCGCGACGAGCGCCGTACCCGCAACGCCCAACGCCATCATCGCCACACTCCGCCACCGCGCCTCGGCATTCTGCAGCGCACGCGCAACCGGATCATCCGCGCGCAGGCCGCCTTCGTACAGCGACTGCTGCATGACCGCCTTCGCCGCGAGCACGTCTTCCATCCCCCGCTCGAAGTGACGCTGATGAATGGCCTTGCCGCCGTCCGAACCGGGCTGCATTGCCGCCGAGGCAGCAGCTTTCAGCACCGCGTTCTTGATGTCGCCGCCGCTCGCCTCGTACTTTTCCGCAAGCGTGCGAAAGTCGACATCGCGCGCGAGCGGCGTCTTGCGCGGATGAATCTGCACGCGCCAGATCCGCTCCCGCTCCTCCACGCCCGGCATGACGAAGCGGACGTGCGTGCGAATGCGGCGCTCGAATGCGGGATCGAAGTTCGTCGCGAGATTGGTCGCGAAGATCACCACCCCGTTGAACGCCTCGAGCTCGCGCAGCAGCACGTTCACCGTGAGGTTGCTCTCGCGATCCTGCGGCAGTCCGGCGCCGGTCGAGCGGCGCGTGGCGATCGCATCCGCTTCGTCGAAGAAGAGCACCGCGTTCTGTTCCGCCGCAGCGCGAAATGCGCCGGCGATGTTTTTCGGCGTCTCCCCCATCCACATCGACTCGACTTCGGCGTAGTCGACCACCAGCAACTTCATGCCGAGGGCATGCGCGATCGCCTCGGCGCAGATGGTCTTGCCGGTGCCGGGAGGTCCGGCGAAATTGAACGCGAGTCCGAGCCCGGTCGCGTGACGCTCGCCGAGTCCCCAGCGGCCGAAGATCAGCTGATGATTGCGGACCTGCGCGATCGCCTCATCG
>JALYOB010000343.1 GCA_030857085.1 Acidobacteriota bacterium
GCGTTGACCTGCAGCACGCGTGCGCCGGCGTCGAGCGAAATGAACCCCGAGGTGAGACTGCGGGTGAGCGTGGCGGAGACGAGCTCCAGTTCGTCGGCGCGGCTCTTTTCCAGTTCATGCAGCCGCTTGAGCTCCGCCTCCTGCGTCCGGAGGCGCTGGATCGACTCGCGAAACGTGTCGATGAGATACGTCGTTTCGTCCTGCTGCTCGCCGCGCGCGCTGACCTCGCGGGCGTGATCGAGCATCGCCTCGACCGGCCGCGTGATGCGCGGCAGGTAGAGCATGAGCAGAAACATCCCCGTCAGCGCGGCCGCGACGGAGACGCTGGCCGTTCGTGCGAAGCGCGTTTGAATCGCATCGAGCTCGTCATCGACGAACGTGAAGCGCAGCAATCCCGCGCGCGTGCGCCGCAGCATCGTCGTCTCGCCGGCGCCGCCGCCGATGTGCAGCTGCTGCGCGTTCGGCAGCACGATGTCGATCGAGGTGATGTCGTACCGCGCCAGCGCGAGCATCGCCCGCAGCCGCAGCTCCGCTGGGTCGCTCACCTCGCCAATCGCCTCGGATGCCGCGTCCGCGGCTACGTTCCAGCGGCGCAGCACGGCGCTCTGCGCGGTCTCGGAAAAGCGCTCGAGCACGAGCAGCAGCACGACGATGAGGATGAAGAGGAAGCCGACGAGAAGAAAAAGAAAGGAGCGAACGTCGCGCCGGAAGCCGCTCTTGGTCAGGTCGCGCTCGCCAGCCGCACGCATGGCCCGAGAGTGTAACGCGCCGCCCCGGCGAAGTTTTTGCAGTGCGCGTCCGAGGTTTTTCCCTACGACCTATGTCCACGAAAACGCGCGGCGTTTCTCTTCTCCTTCTTCTGCTCGTTCTCTCGCTCCCGCTCGCTGCACAGGCGACGTTCGACGCGCAGACCTCCGTCACCGGTTCCGTGACTCCCGCGGTGACGACGGCGACGTTCGCGCACACCACCACGACCGCGGCCAATCGCATCCTGCTCGTATCGGTGCACATCAACACCAACGTCGCTCCTTCTGCAGCGGTGTCGAGCATTACGTACGGAGGGCAGGCGCTGACGTTTCTCGCCGCGCGGAACGACGCCACGAACATCGTGCGAACCGAGGTGTGGTATCTGCTCGCGCCGCCATCGGGGACGAACAACGTGGTCGTGACCATCGGCGGCCTCACTGCCGGCCAGCACGCCGACTACGTTCTCGGCGCCACGACCTTCAGCGGCGTTTCGCAGATCGCGCCGACTGCCGCGACGAATGCAGGCGTCGGCGATCCGGCCACGGTGACGATCGCCTCGACGACTACCGACACCATTGTCGACTTCATCACCGGCCGAGAGAACGTGACCCTCACGCCGGATTTTCAGACGCAGGGCTACAACCGCTCGACCGGCAGCAACCCGAGCGACATTCACGCGACGACGAGCGGACGCACGGGTGCCGCGGGAACGACCATGATGTCGTGGAACGTTTCGCATTCGCGGCCCTGGTCGTTGATTGCAGTAAGGCTCGTGACGTCGGCGGTCGACCTCGCCGTGACCAAAGCGACCAACGATCCGGGGACGGACAGCGCGTTCGCGGAAGGGGAGACGCTCACTTACACCATCACTGTCAAAAACAATGGCCCGGCGACGGCGACGAACGTCGTGGTCACCGATCCGCTGCCGAGCGGCTTCACGTTCGTGAGCGTGTCGCCGGCCGCGAATTGCAGTCAGGCGGGAGGCACGGTCACCTGCTCGTACGCGAGCATGGCCAACGGTGCGACGAACACGATCACCATCACCGGCACGATCTCCACGAACACCACGCAGCTGGTGAACACCGCCACGTCGACGCGCACGCAGCCGGACACGAATGCGGCGAACGACAGCGCGACCGCGACCGCGAACGTTCTCGCGCCGACGGTCGTGCATCTTCTCGATGCGACGGCGGTGCAGGATGCGAACGGGCGCGTGCAGATCTCGTGGACCACGTCGTTCGAGGCCGACAATCTCGGCTTCAATCTCTATCGCCAGACACCGTCCGGACGCGTGCAGATCAACCGGCAGCTGATCGCCGGATCCGCGCTCTTCGCCGCGAAACATGCACTGACTTCCGGCCGCGGCTATCGCTGGAAAGACAAGCTGCGCGCGGGCGAGTTTGCGCAGTACTACCTCGAAGACATCGATCTTCACGGCGTGCGCACGATGCACGGCCCGATCACGCCGCTGCTTTCTGCGGAGGTGCCCGAGGCTGCGAACACGGACACGCTGGCGGATCTCGGCTCGACGGGCGGCGTCTTCGTTTCGTCGCGGGGCATTGGCGCGCCGCGCTATCCGGTGATCGCACCCACGCGCAAACAACGCGAGCAGCAGTGGGATCTCGCGTCGCAGGCGGCGATCAAGCTGATGGTGACGGAAGAGGGGTGGTATCGCCTGTCGAAGCGCGATCTCGCCGCGGCCGGTTTCATCGCGCGCAATCGCGTCGCACTGTTCGCGGAAGGAATCGAACAGCCGATCGTGGTCACGAACGACGCGATCGAGTTTTACGGAATCGGGATCGACACGCCGTCAAGCGGTGCGCGCGCGTACTGGCTGGCGAACGACAAAGGCACGGGCGCGCGGGTGCGTCTGGAGAAGACAAAGGCGGCGAAGAGCACGCTGACTGCGACGCCGTTCACGTTCGAGCGCGTGGAGCGGACGGTGTTCTTCACCGCGCTCACGAACAACGGCGAGCGCGAGAACTTCTTCGGCGCGATCGTCACCAACTCCGGCGCGACGCAGGAAGTATTCGTCGAAAACGTCGATCGCACGGCCGGCAGCGCGACGTTACAACTCGTGCTTCAGGCCGCGACCGGCGGCGCGCACAACGTCGCACTAACCATCAACGGCACGCCGCTCGGCGCGATCGGATTCAACGGCATGTCGCGTCACGTTGCGCAGGTGAGCGTGCCGGTCA
This sequence comes from Acidobacteriota bacterium, assembly GCA_030857085.1. Classification (GTDB taxonomy): domain Bacteria; phylum Acidobacteriota; class Thermoanaerobaculia; order Gp7-AA8; family Gp7-AA8; genus QHVT01. The sequence goes on from JALYOB010000343.1 coordinate 2,946, forward strand.
CCGTATTGCGCGAGGGGGCGAACACGCTCACTCTCATGGCCGCCAGCGAAGCGGATGTCACGCTCGTCGAATCGCTGCGCCTCACCTATCCGCATCGCCTCGTTGCCGACAATGACGCGTTCAAGATCGCGCTCGCGGCGGGCAGCACGGCCACGATCTCCGGCTTCACCTCGCCGCGCGTCCGCGCGATCGACATCACCGACGCCGCGCAGCCGGTGGAACTCGCGGTCGAGCTCTCGAATGGCAATGCCACCGTTGCCGCGACAGGAGAGGGCACGCGCTCGATCCTCGTCATCGGCGAGTCGCGCATTCTCGCGCCCGCGCAGCTCGTGCCGAGCCGCGCCTCGAGCTGGAACGCGACGAAGAATGCTGCCGATCTGTTGATCCTCACGCCGCGTGCATTCGCACCGGCCGCCGAGGCGCTGAAGGCGCGCCGCGAGGCGCAGGGCATCGCGACCGCCATCGTCGACGTGCAGGATCTCTACGACGAATTCGGCTTCGGTGCGCGCAGCCCGCAGGCGATTCGCGAGTTCCTCAGCCGCACGCGCGACTGGAAGCGCGCCCCCCGCTACATCCTCCTCCTCGGCGACGCCTCCGTCGACCCGCGCAATTACCTCGGCCTCGGGACCTTCGACTTCGTTCCGACGAAGCTCGTCCCGACCTTCTATCTCAAAGCTGCTTCCGACGACTGGCTGGTCGACTTTGATGACGACGCCGTGCCGCAGCTCGCCATCGGCCGCCTTCCCGCACGCACGCTGGCGGAGGCGCAGACGATGATTCGTCACGTGCTCGATCGCAATACGAGCGGCAACCGTCGCGTGTCATTCGTCAGTGATGACGGCTTCGCCGATTCTGCCGCGTCGTTAGGCGCGCTGGTGCCGAACACGTTGCAGAAGACGTTCGCATCCGACGCCAATCAGGCGTTCGACTCGCTGCTTCTGACGTACATCGGCCACGGCTCGGTCGCCTACTGGAATGCGGGCGGATTCACCGGCGCGAATGCCGCGCAACTGCACAATGGGACGAAGCTGCCGATCGTCGCGGCGATGACCTGCCTCAACGGCTACTTTGCGGATGTGTACATGTCGAGCATGGCGGAGACGCTGCTCGCGAATGCGAACGGCGGCGCGTCCGCGGTCTGGGCATCGTCGACATTGACGGAACCGGTTCCGCAGCTCGAGATGGCTCGCAGTTTCTTCACGCAGCTGTTCGGCGGCGCGACGATCGGTGAGGCGGCGATGCGCGCGAAGAACGCAACCACGGACATGGACGTGCGGCGCTCCTGGATTCTCTTCGGCGATCCGTCGATGCAACTAGATCAATAGGAGACGGACGTAGAGCGTGGCGAGGTCGGTGCCGAAAAAGAGCACGACCAGAAACGCGAGTCCTAAAAACACTCCGAACGGCAGCGCAACCTGCATCCCCTCGGCCGATCGTGCGGCGACGATGACGCCCACGATCGCGCCGGCGATGGAGGCGAGAAGCAGCAGCCCGAACAGCGGTTCCCATCCCAGCACCGCGCCTAACATCGCCATCATCTTCACGTCGCCGAGACCCATGCCTTCGATCCTGCGAACGAGCTTGTAGGAGAGCCCGATCGCGAGCAGCACGCCCGCGCCCGCGCAGGCACCGGCGACGGACTCGAGGAGCGTGGACGAGAGCATCAGATCGGGATACGACGCGCCGAGGTGGGTGGCGCCGATGAGAAGGCCAATGACGATGCCGGGGATGTCGATGACGTCGGGGAGGATCTGGATGTCGAGGTCGATGTAGATGAGGACGATGGTCATCGAGACGAGCGCCGCGAGCGGCAGAAAGCCGATGGTCAGTCCGGTGCGTTGGAAGATGGCAACGTAGAAGAGCGCGTTCGCGAGCTCGACGAGAGGATAGCGGATGTCGATCGGCCCGCGGCAGTTGCGGCAACGACCGCGCAGCCAGAGCCACGCGAGGATGGGAACGTTGTCGTACGGTTTGATTTCGACGCTGCAATGCGGGCAGCGGCTCGGCGGAAAGACGATCGATTCTTCGCGCGGGTAGCGGTGGATGACGACATTGAGAAAGCTGCCGATGATCGCGCCGAGCGCGCCCGCGGCGATGAGGTAGAACATCGTCATGCGGGGCGGGATTATGAAGGATGGCGGAGGCGTGTCGGAATCGAACCAACCTTTCGACGCTTCCGCGCCGAAACAACGGTTTTGAAGACCGCGGGAGCCACCAGACCCCATTCGCCTCCAAAGAGGAGGGGCATTGTATAGCGGCTTTGGAGTGCGGCGACGCAAGTCGCCGCTTTGACTCGTAATGAAGCGGCTCCGCCGCAAGTCAAAGCGGCGATTGGCATCGCCGCACTCCAAAGCGCTGCAGCTGACGCGAGTCGCTTCGCGCCTCGCGCAGCTGAGCGCGCGCGCCGACGTTGCTCAGCCGCGACGCGCGGAACGCGCG
>JALYOB010000047.1 GCA_030857085.1 Acidobacteriota bacterium
GTACTTGAGGTCGCGCCGGAAACATCGCTGCGCGTCCATGTCGAAGACGACGCAGGAATCGATGGGGCGGGAGTAGACGTGCATCGAGACGGCGCGCTCGTTCCACTCGGCGAGGTTGCGGATGCGATGGATGGTCTGCGTCTTGTCGACCGTATTGAGCGGACCGGCGGGAATCGCGAGCTCGTTCTCGATGTGCTCCATCTCGATCTGCGTCGCGCCGGCCAGGCAATCGATGCCGACCACCTGCTCGTTTTCCGGCCGGTTGCAGGCGATCTTGCGATAGTTCTCGACCAGCAGCTTCCCTTCGAGCATCACCATCCAGCCGAGCTGCCCGTTGTGCGTGTGGAGCGGCGTCACGGCGCCGATCGGCCAGCAGATCACCATCACCTCGATCATGTCATTGCGGAAGATCTTGTTCCGCGTATGACGCTCGGGCATCCACATCTTGTACTGCTCGAGCTCGTCGGACCGGATCTCGTACGCGACGAGATAGTCGTAGATCTTCTGCTTCGTGATCAGCCCCTGCGAGAGCGCACGAATCCCCTCGACGAACTGCGCCGCGGCAACAGGCTCCGGCGAGTAAATCGGCTGCGGAACTGCGGTCGTGCTGGTGTGCGTATCCATCGCGCTCTCCCGTGTGTGGACTATAGCGCGGTTGCATGCAAGCAGTTGACCCGTTCCGCGGAAGACACGCGCAACGGGCCACGGGTCAACTTCGCCTGATTATGCTAGTCTCCGCGCCGTCGTAAACGATGAGAGACACCGTCCAGAACGTCGCCGTCATGGGCGCGCAGTGGGGAGATGAAGGCAAAGGGAAGATCGTCGATCTTCTCTGCGAATCCTTCGACGTCGTGGCGCGCTATCAGGGCGGCCACAACGCCGGCCACACCGTCAAATTCGCCGACCAGCATTTCGCGCTCCGGCTGATGCCCTCCGGCATCATTCATCCCGACAAGATGTGCCTCCTCGGCAACGGGATGGTCATCGATCCCGAGGCCTTGCTGAGCGAGATCGACAACCTCCGCAAAGCAGGCGTGGTCATCGAGGACAACCTCCTCATCAGCGACTCCGCCCATTGCCTCCTTCCGTATCACCGCGCCCTCGACCTGGCGCGCGAGGCAGCGGCGGGCGTCGCGAAGATCGGCACCACCGGCCGCGGCATCGGCCCCGCGTACGAAGCGAAAGTCGGCCGCTACGGCATCCGCATCGCCGATCTCATCGATCCCGCGGTGCTCAAACAGAAGATCGAGTTCACCTGCGCGGAGCGCAACGCCGTCCTTTCCGGCGTCTACAACGCGGAGACCTTCGATCCTCAGAAGCTCTACGACGACTATCTCCGCTTCGGCGAGATCCTCGCGCCGCGCATCACCGCCGGCACCGAATGGATCAATCAGCAGCTGCGGGCGAAAAAGCGGGTGATGTTCGAAGGCGCGCAGGGAACGATGCTTGACATCGACCACGGCACGTATCCGTACGTCACCTCCTCGAACACCGTGGTCGGCGGCATCTGCACCGGACTCGGCGTCGCACCGAAGCACATCAACCTGGTGGTAGGCGTGGCGAAGGCGTACACGACCCGCGTCGGCGGCGGTGCGTTCCCCACCGAGCTCAATGACGCGCACGGCGAGCATCTGCGCAAACGCGGCAACGAGTTCGGCACCGTGACCGGACGTCCGCGCCGCACCGGCTGGCTCGACCTCCCGGTGCTTCGCAGCGCCGCGATGCTCAACGGCATCGACGAGCTCGCGATCACGAAGCTCGATGTCCTCGACGAGTTCGATGAGATCCAGGTCTGCACGTCGTACAAAGTGCGCGGCAAGACGTGGAACACCTTCCCCGCATTTGCCGTCGAGCACGACGACTATCAGCCCGAATACCGCACGTTCAAAGGATGGCAGTCGTCGACCGCCGGCATCACGTCGTACGACGAACTGCCCGCGCAGGCGAAGGATTACGTCCGCTTCATCGAAGACGAGACCGAGACGAAGGCCGGGATCATCTCGACCGGCCCGCGGCGCGAAGAAACGATCCTGCGCTGAGGCGCAGAACGCGCGCTACTTCTCGGGCGCGCCCTGATCCATCGGGCCGTTCTCCGCAACGCTGCGGCGCAGCTCGCGCAGAAGCTGTTCGGTCGTGAGCTGCCCGCCGGCCTGAATCATCCGCTCGGGCGACCACACGCCGTTCTGCAGCACGACGAAACGGAACTTCTCGTCTGGGCGATAGAGCACGACGCGGCCGTTCGCGAGGAACGCCTGCACCGGCGCAGAGTCGCTCGCAATCAGACGCGCGGGACCACTGATCTCGCTGCCGCGGCCAAGCGGCTTCCAGATGCGCGCATCGCCTTTGACGAGGCGCGGCTCGAGACGCACGCGCGTGATCTTGGTCGAATTCGGAGCGCCATAGACGACATCGATCGAAGCGTCGGTCTCCGACGGCGCGATCGCGAGCGGCGGATGCAGCGCGAGACCGGTGTCTTCGAATTCGTCGACCGCGTCGGCCTTGCGCGAGGCAAAGTCCTTCAGCGCCTCGACGTCCGTCGAAACGTACTTGCCGCCTTCGAACGCAACCAGCGCGTATTCAGCAACGAGATCGCTTCCGACGCCCCACCACGCCGCGTGCAGCAGCGTCGCCGGCTTGTCGCCTTCCGTCGCCGCAGGCACGTGCGTGAGCGCGGTCTGCAACCCGGAACGGCGCTGCGATGAACAACTCGCGATCACGACCGGCTCGGACCAGACGCCGCTCGCATCGAGGGTCGCGAGCACGACCGCGTCGCGATCGGCCGACGCTTTGTGCCAGACGACGAACAGCGTCGAGGTCGCGCCATCCCACAGCAGCCGCGCATCCGAGTCGATCGCCGCGTCATTCGTTCCCGGCACGACGAGTTTTTCGCGCACGTCTGCTTTGCGCCGCGAGAGCTCGAGCTGCGCGCTCGCTCCATCGGCAATCGCGAACACCACGTTGTTCGGCGTGAGCACGGTCTGCACCTCGGCCGCCCCGGCGATGCCGGTGAACGCAAGAAGCGTGAGGGCGAGGGCAGTAATGCGGGTCTTCATGAGGTCACGCTTTCCAGTTCACGACGGAGCAGAGATCGACGGCGACGAGGAGTTGTTTGACGTTCTTGAAATCGGGGTAGTACGCGGCGACGACGTCGAAGAACGCGTCGGCCTCGTCATAGCGTTCGGTGCGCAGGCAAAGCTCTCCGAGGAGGTGATTCGCATTGCGAATCTGGCGCTTGACGGCTGCGAGTTCCAGCGCCGCGCGGCCGCACGTTTCAGCGGCCCCGAACTGTTCGAGCTCGAGGTAACCGAAGCAGAGGTCGAGCAACGCCTCGGCACGTTCGTAGTCTTCGACGAGATTCGGCAGCGACGACTCGAGCAGGCGAATGCCGTCGTCGTACTGACCGCTGAGCACTTTCGCGCCGCCGAGATTCGCGCGCACGGCGTGGCTGAGGATGCGCGCTTCCTCACGTTCGGCTTCGATGCTCATCAATGCGTCGAGCGCTTCATCGAACGCAGCCATCGACGCGCCGAACTGCGAGTCGGCCACGAGCGTGACGCCGAGGTGATTGAGCACCGACGCACGCGGCATCGGCTCGCCGATCTCGGTGGCGGCATTGCGGGCAATCTCGCCATAGAAAATCGCGCGACGGCGATCGTCCGCTTCGACGAAGCGGCGCATCAGCGTTCCGGCCGCGAGATACACATGACGCGGCGAGCGGCGCCGCATGACGATGCCGGGCAGCGCCGCGACTTCCGCCCCTTCGCGCTCGGCAGCAATGAGCGCCTCGGCTTTGCGGATCGTGATCAGCTCGCGCGTCTCTTCCGACGCGTCACACGCCGCGGCTCGATCGTACGCATCGAGCGCCGCGTCGAGCTCGCCCTTCCACATGTGCTGGAGCCCGAGCTCGCACAACCGCACCGCCTGTTGTTCTGCTTGTGTCATGTGTGCGCGCATTCTATCCGCATTGCGGCCCGAAACGTGTCATCGCGACGCCGCACGTCGCCCTTCTCCCCGCGTGCGGGGAGAAGGTGCCCGAAGGGCGGATGAGGGGCCGCGCAACGAACTCATGCCTCCGTTCGCTCACTTCACCTGCAGAATCCCATCGATCGTCGTCTGCGAAACGGGGTGATACGTCGGCCGTGCTTTCGCGTAAATGCGGCGCGCGAACTCGAGATCCTGCGGGTTCTTCGTAAGCTTCTCGTACAGCGGCTTGAGGAACTTGCGGCGTCCCTGCATGGTGAGGAACCGCTCGATGGCCGGATACGCGCCCTGGTAACGCACGTCGAGCGATTTCCCGAGCCACGCCGCCAGCACTTCACTGTTGCCGCTGTCGCTGAGGTGGAACCTGCGATCGAGCTCCGCCATGCGCTCGGGCGTGAGCGCCGGCAGCGACTGAATGAAATGCACCCGCTCATGCGACGACCACTTGTCGAGCGGAATCGCATCGGCGCTGCCTCCGCTCGCAAACGCCTTCGCCTGCTGCTCCACGCGCGCGAACGCATCCGAGTGCGGCCGCGGCGCATTCGCCGGAATGCCCGGACCGTAAATCCACGCGCGCACATTCGCCTTCTGCACGACGTCCGGCAGACTCGCGTTGAGGTACTCGACGAATTTCGTCGTCGTCATCGGCTGAAACGCGAATTTGTCGAAATAGCCGCGCAGGAACTTGTCCCACCGCTCGCGTCCCGCCGTTTCTTCGAGCAGCCGCAGAAACAGCGCGCCCTTTTCATAGACCTGATTCGGCGCCTCATCCGGATCGCGTCCGGCCAGATTCACATAAAGATGCTGATCGCCCGCCGGCAAGGTCTTCATCTCTTCACGCACTTCGTTTCCGCCGAGGAGCCATAGCATTTCGGAGTATTCACGGCCGTAGAGCTGCTCGGTGATGCGATGCTCGAAATAGGTCGTGAATCCCTCATTGAGCCAGAAATCGCTCCATGTCGCGTTCGTCACCAGATTGCCCGACCACGAATGCGCGAGCTCATGCGCAATGAGCGATACGAGCGACTTGTCGCCCGCAATGACAGTCGGCGTCAGGAACGTGAGCCTCGGATTCTCCATCCCGCCATAAGGAAAACTCGGCGGCAATACCAGCAGGTCATACCGCCCCCACCGATACGGTCCATACAGCGCCTCGGCCGCATGAATCATCTTCGGCGTATCGCTGAATTCACGCGCCGCCGCCTCAATGACCTCCGGCTCCGCATAGACGCCACTGCGGGTATCAAACGGACGAAATTCGAGATTTCCCACCGCAATCGCGAGCAGATACGACGGGATCGGATGCGACATCTGGAACTGATAGACGCCCTGTTCATTGCGCGCCTGCGCGTTTTCCGCGCTCATGACCGCGAGCAGATCGTTCGGCACCCGCACTGTCGCGTCATACGTGAAGCGCACGCCCGGCGAGTCCTGACAGGGCACCCACGTGCGCGCAAGAATCGCCTGCGACTGCGATAGAAGGAACGGCCGCTTTTTCCCCGCCGTCATTGCAGGCTCGAGCCATTGCAGCGCCCGCGCATTCGGACTGGAGGCGTATTCGATGGCAACAGTGCGCGTATCGAGCTGAATCGGAATGGTGAGCGCGCTGCCGAGAATCGGATCGGCTTTGCCCATCGAGAACTGCACCGGCGTGGCTTGCGACCCGGTGATGCCCTGAATGGTCACGCGCCGGATGTCGAGACCGTTCGTATCGAGAATGAGCGAGCGCGCATTCGCTGCATTGTGGATGCGCAGCGTGGCCGTACCGGCGAGCTGCTTCTTCGCGAAATCGACGTTGAGATCGAGCGTGAGATGCTCGACCCGCACTTCATCCGGATGCGAATACGAATGCGGATCGCGCGCGACCTGCTGCGCATTCGCCTGCGCCGGTTTCGCCTGCCGCGCCGCATCCGGCTGCGCCGTTTCCTTCCGGCACGCGAGCGCCACGAGAACGAGAAATACAAGGAGCCGCTTCATGAGCGCGCGAATGTAGCGCAAGTCGTGCCGGGGGGGTGGTGGGGTGGCGAGGACGAAGTGGCGAGTGGCGAGTAGTGAGTTGCCAGGGCTGTATGGCCTGGGCGCCATGTGCGGCAAGTCGTCGCGTGTGAGGCGCTGAGTACCGTTCAGTACCTCGGAGTACCTCGGAGTTCCTCGGAGTTCCTCGGAGGAGCGTCGCGCATTACAGCCGAGGTACTCCGAGGTACTCCGAGGTACCCGAGGTACTCCGCGCCACGCGCAGGCGCAAATGCCCTGGCAACTCGCTACGCGCCACTCGCTACTCCGACTCCGCCACGCGCCACTCGCAGTACCATCTCCTTTGTCAGGCGCACCGCATGTCACTTTCGTCCGGCACAAAGCTGGGCCCGTATGAGATCGTCCAGCCGATCGGCTCGGGCGGAATGGGCGATGTTTATCGCGCACGCGACGCGCGTCTCGACCGCGACGTGGCGATCAAAGTGTTGCCGGAACGTTTCGCGAAAGACGCCGATGCACGCATGCGCTTCGAGCGCGAAGCGAAGGCCGTTGCGGCGCTGACGCATCCGAACATCCTCGCCATCCACGACTACGGCTCGACCGGCGATGCGGCGTACAGCGTCACCGAGCTCCTCGAAGGGCAGACGCTGCGGCAGCGGATCATCGAAGGTCCGATTCCGTGGCGCAAAGTTGTCGAGATCGGCGCCGCTCTCGCCGACGGACTCGCGGCCGCACACGCCAAAGGAATCATCCATCGCGACCTCAAGCCGGAGAACATCTTCCTCACCACAGACGGCCGCGTGAAGATCCTCGACTTCGGCATCGCCCAGCTCGTGCGGCAGGAAGCGGATGCCTCCGACGAAGGCGGCGATCCTTCGATGATGAAGACCGCGCCGATGAAAACCGATCCGTACGCGATCGTCGGCACGGCAGGCTACATGGCGCCCGAACAGCTCCGCGGCGAGCCCGCCGACGCAACGACGGACATCTTCTCGTTAGGCTCTGTCCTTTATGAGATGGCCACCGGCCGGCCTGCCTTCATTCGCGCGACGGTGATCGACTCATTGTCCGCCGTATTGACCGATACGCCGGACGTTTTCACCAGCTCCGATCGCCTCATTCCTTACGAGCTCGCGCGCGTCGTCCAGCGATGCATCGAGAAAAACCGGCACGAGCGCTTCCAGTCCGCACGTGACCTCGCGTTCGCATTACGGGCCATCGGCACCTCCACCGCCCTGTCGTTCGAAGCGCCTGCAGAACGCAAACGGCGCCGCGTCTGGCTCTGGAGCGGCATCGCGGCACTGGTCGTCGTCGCACTGTTCGCCATCTGGAAATACCGCGAACATGTCGTCGACGTCGCGCCTCGCGACTCGCAGCAGCTCACGGTACGCCGGCCGATCCGTTCCATTGCCATCCTGCCGTTCGTCAATGCCACCGGAGACCGCGAGGCGGAATACCTCTCGGACGGTATTACGGAGACGCTGATCAACACGCTCTCGCAGGTGGCCGGATTGCGGGTGATGTCGCGCACCTCTGTCTTTCATTACAAAGACAAATCGCCGAATCCGGCGAGCGTCGGGCGCGACCTGCACGTGAGCGCGGTCGTCATCGGACGTGTGGAAGCGGTCGGCGATCGCCTCGTCGTCAGTGCAGAGCTGGTCGATACGAGCGACAACGCGCAATTGTGGGGCAATCGTTATCAGACCGCGCGCGCCGATCTGTTTTCGGTGCAGCAATCGATCGCCTCCGAAATCGCGCGCATGCTGCGCATCGAACTGGGCGGCCACGAACAGCAGCTCCTCGCCAAACGCCACACCACCGACGCCCGCGCCTACGAGCTCTATCTCAAAGGGCGCTTTCAGTGGAACAAGCGCAATGCGGCCGGTATCTACAAAGCCATCGAGTTCTTCAATGGCGCGATTGAAATCGATCCGCAATACGCGCTCGCCTACGCCGGCCTCGCCGATTGCTACAACCTCCTCGACATCTGGGCCGGCCTGCCGACAAACGAAACGTTCCCTCGCGCGAAAGCAGCCGCACAGAAGGCGTTGGCGATCGATGACGAACTCGCCGAAGCGCACACGTCGCTCGCTTACGCCATTCACACGTACGAGTGGGACTGGACCGCCGCCGAACGCGAATACAAGCGCGCGATCGAGCTCAATCCGAATTACGCGACCGCGCGCCAATGGTATGCCGAGTTCCTCACCGCCAACGGCCGCTTCGACGAGGCGGAAAAGCAGGGCAAGACGGCATTACAGCTCGATCCGATGTCGCCGATCATCAATGCGGTCGTGGCGTGGAACGAGACCATGTCCCGCCGCTACAACGCTGCCGTCGACCAGGGCCGCCGCACCACCCGCCTCTTCCCCGATTTCATGCCCGGCCACGCCTACCTCGGACTCGCTTACCTCGAATCCGGCCACGCCCCGGACGCACTGACCGCCCTCAATCAGTCGCAAAAACTGCAGGACATCGTAGTCGTCTTCACCTGGCTCATTCGCGCGCACATGGCCGCGGGCGATCTCGCCAGAGCAGACGCGCTCACCAAAGAGCTCGAGGCGCGCGGCCGCCGCGAATACCTCCCGCCCTACTACATGGCCGCGCTGTACGCGCATCGCGGAGATCCCGACAGCGCATTCGCGGAGCTCGATCGCGCCCTACGCGAACGCACTGGCGCGCTGGTCTGGCTCCGGGTCGATCCCGCGCTCGATCCGCTGCGCAATGACCCGCGATTCGCCCGCTTTGCGCAGGCACTGAGCGGGCGCTAACGCTTCCGCACTGCCGCCAGCGCCTTTTCCAGGACCGCATCGCGTCCGCTCCGCACGTCCGCGATCGTCAATGGCACTGCAATGTCCGGCTGAACTCCGACGCCGATGAATTCGCGGCCATCAGGATATTGATCGCGCTTCGTGCAGATGCCCACAATGCCGCCGCCAGGCAGGTCGAGCAGAAGCGGCTGTCCTGTACTCCCGCCGGTCGGACCACCGACGAAAACGCCGCGGTCCATTGCATCGAACGCCACCGCGAAATCCTCCGCGGCGGAGAAGGTGCGCTCGCTGCTCAGCACCGCCACGGCTTTGTCGTAATGGCGCTCGCCGTCCGGTGGCTCGGCCTCCGCCTCGTGCACGTCCCACACTTCGGCGCGGTTCCAGGCGCGATAGCTCGGCAGGTATTTACGGGTGCGCCACTTCGAGCCGAGGAACGGCTTGTTCGTGAGCGTCTTGAGGATGTGATAGCCGTTGTTCGTATTGCCGCCGCCATTCGCGCGGATGTCGATGATCAATGCAGAAGTTTTCTCGATCTGCGGCCAGAGCTCGTCATACCGCCCTTTCAGCCGGTCGTCATTGAAGCTGTTGACGACGAGGTAGCCGACGTTACCTTCCAGTACCTCGAGTGAGATGAGCTTGCGCGGCGGCGCGAGATTCTTCGACGTGCGCGTCAGATGGACCTCGCGCGTCTTCCCCTTCGCATCTCGAATCTTCAGGCGCACAGCGCTGCCGTCGGCGCCGGACAGCAGCCATTGTGAATAGACGCGATTGTCGGCGTCCTGCGGTGTCGACGCGAAGACGTAAGGACGGATGCGCGTGTCGGCGTACGTTTTCGCCGGTACATCGTCAATGGCCACGATCTCATCGCCCGGCACGATGCCGTTCGCGGCGTCATACACTTTCCAGACGATCGGCTTCCCTTCGACGAGTTTCGCCACGACCGGCACGTCCGCGTACAACTGGCTGGCGAGGTCGTTCGACGGCCACAGATACGTATGCCCGTCGTGCAGGCGCGCAACCATTTCCTGCATCACGCGGTAATACTCGAGCGTCGTCTTCGCCGCCCGGACGCGCGGCAGTGCGGCGATGTACTCAGCGTCCCAATCGACCCGCGGGACGAGGTCGAAGTTCGCGAAGTTGTACTTCACCTCCGACCAGACGCGCGACAATCCCGCAACCCGCTCTTCCTCGGTCAGCTCGCGGTAGCCGGTTTTCCAGAGCGGGTTCTTCCAGAGCGACCAGGGTTCCTGGTCCGCCAGAGCAGCGACTGACAACGACAAGGCGAGTGCAAGCAGCGCAATCGTGCGTTTCATGTCCGGTTCGACCGGCCGACGGCGCTACCGGTTAGCGAATCAGCGCGTAAGACACTCGAAGCGCCGCGATCACCGCGACAACCGACGGCACGCGCGGTGACACACCGAGAGCAGCGCGCCGCATTACGCCTGCACGACGCCACGGAAGTACTCGATCGTCTTCGACAATCCTTCTTCCAGCGGCACGCGCGGCTCCCACTGCAGGATCTCGCGCGCTTTGCTGATGTCCGGCCTGCGGATTTTCGGATCGTCTTCCGGCAGCGGGCGGAACTCGATCGGAGCGTCCGTGCCAGTCAGGCGCTTGATCTCCTGCGCAAACTGCAGCACGGTCATTTCGGCCGGATTGCCGATGTTCGTCGGCTGCACTTCGTCCGACATGAGCAGGCGATAAATGCCTTCAATGAGATCGGAGTAATAGCAGAACGAACGTGTCTGCGATCCATCTCCGAACACGGTCAGCGGCTCATTGCGCAGCGCCTGGGAAATGAACGCCGGCACGACCCGGCCGTCATTGATGCGCATCCGCTCGCCATAGGTATTGAAGATGCGCACAATGCGCGTCTGTACACCATGAAACCGGTGATACGCCATGGTCATCGCCTCGGCGAACCGTTTCGCTTCGTCATAAACGCCGCGCGGGCCGACCGGGTTCACATTGCCCCAATACTCTTCGCGCTGCGGGTGCGTCAGCGGATCGCCATAGACCTCGGACGTCGACGCAATGAGATAGCGCGCGCCTTTGTCTTTGGCCACGCCTAACGTCTTATGCGTGCCGAGGGAGCCGACCTTGAGGGTCTGGATCGGCTTTTCGAGATAGTCGATCGGACTGGCGGGCGAGGCGAAATGCAGAACGTAGTCGAGCGGGCCGTCGATGTGAATGTAGTTCGTGACGTCCTGCTTGATGAACGTGAAGCCGTCGCGTCCGAACAGATGTTTGATGTTCTGCGGCGAGCCGGTCAGGAAGTTGTCCATACAGATCACTTCGTGCCCGCGCGACAGAAACAGATCGCACAGATGCGATCCAAGAAATCCCGCTCCACCCGTAATCAGCGCACGCCCCATCACTACCCCTTTTTCCGTACATCCTCGGCGCGACCGACCGAGTAGTACTGAAACCCGAGCGCGGACATGCGCTGCGGGTCATAGATATTGCGCAGGTCGACGATCGCCGGCCGCCGCAATGCTTTTTTGATCCGTTCGAAGTTCAATGCACGAAATTCGTTCCACTCGGTCGCCAGGACCAGCGCGTCCGCGTTTTCCGCGGTTTCGTACGCGTCGCTGCAATAGACGACGTCCGTGAAAATCGTCTTCGCATTCCCGGTCGCCTGCGGGTCATACGCGCGCACCGTGGCGCCGCGCTCCTGCAGCCCTTTGATGATCGGAATGGTCGGAGAATCGCGCATGTCGTCGGTCTCGGGTTTGAACGCGAGTCCCAGAATCGCGACCGTTTTGCCCGAGACGTCGCCGTCGAGCGCGTGAATGATTTTGTCGATCATGCGGAGCTTCACGCCGTCATTGACGCGCAGCACCGCTTCCATGATCTGAAAGTCATAGCCGTGGCGGCGCGCAATGTCCGCCATGGCCGAGGTGTCTTTGGGAAAACAGGAGCCGCCGAAACCGGGGCCGGCCTGCAGGAACTTCGGACCGATGCGGGTGTCGAGACCCATGCCGATCGCGACGTCCTGCACGTTCGCGCCGACCTTTTCACAGACCGACGCGATTTCATTGATGAACGTTATTTTCGTGGCGAGGAACCCGTTCGCCGCGTATTTGATCAACTCCGACGACTCGACGTTCGTGACGACGAACGGGATCTCGAGCGAGTGCAGCGGCGCGTAGATCTCCTTCATCATGTCCGCCGATTCGGGATCGGAGGCGCCGATGACCACGCGATCGGGCTTCATGAAGTCTTCAATGGCCGAGCCTTCGCGCAGAAACTCGGGATTGGAGACGATCGACGCCTTATGGCCGGTGCCGTGCGAGGTGATGATCTCTTCGATCATGCGGCCGGTGCCGATCGGAACGGTCGACTTGGTGATGACCAGCTTCGGCCCGTTCATGTGTTTCGCGATCGAGTGCGCGACGTCTTCGACGTAACGGAGGTCCGCCGAGCCGTCCGGTTTGGGCGGCGTGCCGACAGCAATGAAAATCGCGCGCGCGGCGCGAATCGCCTCGGGCAGATCGGTCGTGAACCGAAGCCGCCCTTCGGTCACGTTCCTGTTCACGATCTTGTCGAGACCGGGCTCGTAGATCGGGATCTGCCCGTTGCGCAGAGCCTCGATCTTTTTGACATCGACATCGACGCAGATCACGTCGTTGCCGAAGTCGGCCAATCCGGCGCCGGTCACCAGACCAACGTAGCCGGTGCCGATCACAGCAATGTCCACGTAGGACCTCCGGGGAGAATTTGCGCGACGCCCGGAAGCGGCGGCGCGGCGCATCCTACAACACCGGTGCCATGCCAGGGGAAGAGGTGGCGGGGAGGATTAGTCGCTCGACCACATCGGCCCGCCGTCGGTGGCGAGCGCGAAGTGCAGCCCGATCGCTTCGAGTCCTTCGCGGCGGTAGAACTCGTGCGCCCTGAGTCGCTTGAGGCCGGAGTCGAGGGTGAGGAATCTGCAGCCGGCGCGAATGGCTTCGTCTTTCAGCCACTGCAGCAGCGCCTTGCCGTATCCGGAGGAGCGCGCCTCCGCGTCGGTCACCAGATCGTCGACGTAGAGCGTGCCGCCGAACGCGAACATCTCGAAGAAGCGGTACCCGGCGACGGCGCGCACTTCGGGTGCGAGCAACGACGCAAGCACGTACCCGCCCCGCTGCATGCGCCGAACGTCGTCGACGAAGGTGGAACGATCGAGCTTCGGCCGGAGCTGCCGCAAAACCTCATAGCACGCAAGAATCTCGTCGTCAGTGGTCGCGACTGCGATTTTGATGGGCGATGTCTGCGTCGTCACGAGAGGTATCGTAGCAGGCGGGGAACTCGGGTCGGCCGTTCGGCCCCTCACCCGGCGCTTCGCGCCACCCTCTCC